>JAPLJG010000031.1:62427-76384 GCA_026388735.1 Deltaproteobacteria bacterium | reverse complement strand
GCTGAGGGCGGCTTTGAGGAATTGGCCCTGTTGTCGCTTTCCACCGGTGATTACTCCTGCTTAAGCGAGCTGCTGGTCCGTCTGATGAACCGCTTTGCCAAAGAGCATGTTTCCGTGTCCCTGCCGTCCTTAAGGGTCGGCACCCTCACCCCGGCGATCATGGAGCAGATCAAGCGGGTGCGCAAGACCGGCTTTACCCTGGCCCCCGAGGCCGGTTCCGACCGGTTGCGGCGGGTGATCAACAAGGGGATCACCGAGGAAGACCTGATGGCGACGGCGGATGCAGCCTATGGTCTGGGCTGGAAATTGATCAAGCTCTACTTCATGTTCGGCCTGCCCACGGAAACCGAGGAGGATGTGGCCGCGATCCCGGCTTTGGCCCAGAAGGTGCTCAAGGCCGGGAAAGGCGGCAATTGCCGGGTGAACGTCAGCGCTGCCACCTTTGTCCCCAAGCCCCATACCGTGTTCGAGCGGGAGCCGCAGCTTTCCATGGCCGAAGGCTATGCGCGGATGGATGCAGTCAAGAAACGGCTCTATGGCAAGAACTGCACCCTGAAACGCAATGATCCGCGGATGAGCTTTCTGGAAGGGGTTTTTTCCCGGGGCGATCGCCGTCTGAGCCGGTTGCTTGAGGAGGCCTGGCAGCGGGGTGCCCGCATGGACGCCTGGTCCGAGCATTTCGATCTGAATCGCTGGCAGGAGGCTGCGGCTGCTTGCGGCATTGAGCTCGAGGGCTACCTGCGCCGCCGGGAGGTGGATGAACCCTTGCCCTGGCAGCACCTTCGCGTCGGGGTTCGGGATGATTTTTTTGCCGAGGAATACGGTAAGGCTCTGCGGGAAGAGTATACCCCGGACTGCCGGGTGCATGGCTGCCAGCAATGCGGGGTCTGCGATCTGAAGATTCTCAAGCCCGTAGTGCACCGTTGCAAGAACGAAGAGCCCGGGCCGGAGTTGGCTGGAACTGAAACGCCGCTGTCGGAGGCCTCTTCGGCTAAACAGGTTCTCCGTCCTCACTTTATTTATAAGCTTACCTATTCTCGGCTGGGAAATGCCAGGCTGCTCAGCCATCTGGAGCTGCTCCAGGTTTTTTTCCGAGCCTTCAATCGGGCCAAGTTGCCGCTTAATTTTTCCCAAGGGTTCAACCCGACCCCCAAGGTTTCCTTCAGCCCGGCCCTGCCTCTGGGTACGGAAAGTTTGGCAGAGGTTGTCCTCATTGACCTCTCGGAGCCGCTGGCCGATCTTGGCGCCTTTGTGCCTGCGATGAACCGACAGCTTCCCGAGGGGCTGGTCGTGAGTCAGGCGGTGCTGGCAGGCAAGGAACATACGGGCACCATGGTCACCACCTACCATCTCCGCTTACCGTCATTGCCCACCCAGGCGGAACTGGATCGGGTCATGGCCCAGGAGAGTCTGCCGGTGGTGGTTCTGCGCAAGGGCTTGGAAAGGCAGCTCGATCTGCGGCCCCTGTTGCATAGCCTGCGGCTGACCCCGGAGGGACAGTTGGAGCTCTCCTTGTTCAGCGCGCCTGGCCAGCCGGGCGGCAAGCCGGTGGAGGTGGCAGCCAAGCTTTTCGGGCTGCCCGAAGAAGAGATCCGCCGGGCCAGGGTTTTGAAAGTGGCGAGCGAGCCGTATCTGGTAAATGAAAAGTGAAGAATTGATGAACTCGTAAAAAGGGAAAAAGGTCACAGGTCCGTAACACAGGTAAGCGAGGGGAAGCCGAGACTCCGAGATCAAAGAAGTACAAAACAATAACCGTTATAATCGCGGCTTGTTGCGATTTCAACAAAAGTTGATCTTTTCGAAATATATCAATCTATCTTTCTGGTGAAGTCATGTCTACCGAACTGCTGATCAACGCCACACCGTACGAGATCCGGATTGCCCTGGTGGAACACGGCAATCTGGTGGAATTCTACCTGGAGCAGCCTCGGGAGAAGGGGCTGGTGGGCAACATTTACCGGGGCAAGGTTGTCCGGGTTCTCTCCGGCATGCAGGCGGCCTTTGTGGACATCGGCTTGGACCGCACCGGGTTTCTCTATGTGGATGATGTCCATATCACCACCGACGATTTTGAGAAGCGTCTGTCGAAAAGCGATCGGCCTGAGGACTGTGGCGGCGGTTGTTGCGGCAACGAGACTCCGGACTCCCTTTGTCGGCGGACGCCCGGCCTGAATATCGGCGATCTCTTGACCGAGGGGCAGGATATCCTGGTGCAGATCTGCAAGGAGCCCCTTGGCACTAAGGGGGCCCGGCTGACCTGTAATATTACCCTGCCGTGCCGGAACCTGGTATTCATGCCCATGACCGATCATATTGGGATTTCGCGCAAGATCGAGGACGAAACCGTGCGCAAGCAGCTCCGTCAGGACATCGAAACCCTGCGGCCCGCTGGCACCGGTTTTATCGTGCGGACCGTGGCCGAGAACGCCACCAACGAGGATCTTGAGGCGGATATGGAGTTTCTTCTCCATACTTGGGGGGAAATTCAGGATATCGCGGCCAAGGCCGCAGTGCCGAGTCTGGTGTATGAGGATTTGGATATTACCCTCCGGGTGGTGCGCGATATCTTTTCCCCAGAGGTGGAGCGGGTTGTGGTCGATGATCAGAAAACCTTCAACCGGGTGCAGCATTTTGTGGAAACCTTTGCCCCGAAGCTCCAGGGCAGGGTGCACCTTTCGGACAACCAGATTCCTCTGTTTGACGCCCATGGCGTCGAGATGGATGTGAACCGGGCTCTGGATAAAAAAATCTGGCTTCGCTGTGGCGGTTACATCATCATCGAAACCACCGAGGCCCTGACGGTTATCGACGTGAATACCGGTCGGTATGTCGGGAAAAGCGGCTTAGAGGAAACCATTTTCAAGACCAATATGGAGGCGGTGAAGGAGATCGCCTATCAGCTCAGACTGCGCAATATTGGCGGCATTATCATTGTTGACTTCATCGACATGGAAGAAGAGATCCATCGGGATGAGGTTTTTTCCGCCTTCAAGGAGGCGGCCAAAAAGGATAAGAGCCGGATCAATATTCTTAGGGTTTCCGAGTTCGGCCTGGTGCAGATGACCCGCAAGCGCAACCGGGAGGATCTTCGGCACATGATGTGTGAGCCCTGTCTCTACTGTCATGGTGATGGCATGTTGAAGTCGGGTCGGACCATCTGTTATGAGATATTCCGCAAGGTGGAACGCGAGGCTAGAAAGGCTTCGGCCGACAATGTCGTCCTCAAGGTGCACCCAAGGGTGGCGGCCATGATGCTCAAGGAGGAGGCGGCAACCATTGATTACCTCCAGGGCTCCACGGGCAAGCAGGTCATCATTGAACCGGTCCGGGAAGTTCATCTGGAAAAATACGAGATCTTCTGGGGTCGGGAATAAACGCTCAGGTGGCAGACTGATAAAAGAGTGACGCGGGGACGGGTTTTGCTGGAATATGGGAATATTCTTGCTTGACAATGTAGCCCTGTATGGTATTAAGATCGGTTTCACACACCAGGCGAGATTGGGCCTAAAAAGCCGATTTTGTCCGTTGGTTTTCGGCAGCATTGAGACCATTGAGGTGTTGGTCAAAAAGAAGTGTTGTTCACCGAGTCGGCTGGCATCAGCCGTTTATCTGTTGAAGAGTTCAGTTGTTGGAGGAATTATGTACGCAATCATTCGTACCGGCGGTAAACAGTATCAGGTTTCACCTGGCGAACGTGTTCGGGTTGAGAAACTTGCCGGCAATATTGGTGACACCATTGAATTGTCCGATGTTCTCCTTATTGCCGATGGAGAAGAGGTCAAGATTGGCCAGCCCGTTCTCGACGGGGCCAAAGTCATGGCCTGCATCATAGAGCAGGATAAGGCCAAGAAGGTTCTAATTTTCAAGAAGAGACGCCGTAAGGCCTATCGCGTGAAAACTGGTCATCGCCAGCCCTTTACCTCCCTTGAGATCAAGGAAATTTCCGCCTAAATAAGGCTGAAAACGGTGTGGGCAGTGGAAAAAACAACTGATGCGTGTGTGTAACGCCATCAGAATTGAAACACACGAGGTGTTATTGTGGCACATAAAAAAGCGGGCGGTAGCTCAAAAAACGGTCGTGACAGTAACTCGCAACGGCGAGGGGTAAAAAAATTCGGCGGGCAGATTGTTCGGGCCGGCAATATCCTGGTACGCCAGGTTGGCACCGTGATTCACCCCGGAAAGAATGTTGGCTGTGGGCGAGATTACACCCTCTTTGCCAAGATTGACGGCGTTGTGAAATACGAAGACTTTGGTCGTGACAGAAAGCGGGTCAGCATCTACCCGGTTGAAGCCAAAGTAGAGATAGCAGCGTAAGGAGTCGTAACGGCGCTGCTGTTACCGGCGTTAGCCCGGAAAGCAGTGTTTGTTTTGTGACGGCTCCTCAATAGTGTGTGCTCGCTGCTGCGTTTGCACTGTACTGTGCCGCAGCAGTCTCCGGCAGCAATCTTTTACTGGCGGCGACGATGGCGTTTATCGATGAAGCAAAGTTCTTTGTCAAAGCCGGTGACGGCGGCAATGGGTGTTTGAGTTTCCGACGGGAAAAATTTGTTCCCAAAGGCGGCCCCGACGGGGGTGATGGCGGCGATGGAGGCTCGGTCACAATCGAGGCCTCCCGCAAGCTTGCCTCTCTTCTTGACTTTCGTTTTAAATCTCACTTTATCGCGCAGAATGGTACCCCCGGCCGGGGCAAACGGATGTATGGCCGCAAGGGGGAGGATTTTACCCTGTACGTTCCCCTGGGTTCCATCCTCAAGGATGCGGAAACCGGCGAGGTCTTGGCTGAACTGCTGTACGAGGGCGACCGTTTTCTCGCAGCCCGTGGCGGCGAAGGCGGCAAGGGCAATGTCCATTTCGCCTCGGCCCAGAACCGGGCGCCCCGCATTGCCACCCCAGGCCAAGACGGCGAGGAGCACTGGCTGCGCATCGAGCTGAAGCTGCTGGCGGACATCGGCCTGGTCGGTCTGCCCAATGCCGGAAAATCAACGCTGCTTTCCAAGCTGTCCGCCGCCAACCCCAAGGTTGCGCCCTATCCCTTTACCACCCTTGAGCCGCAGCTGGGCGTTATGCATCTTGCCAACTACGACGACTGCATCATTGCCGATATTCCTGGGTTGATCGAGGGCGCGCATACCGGGGCCGGGCTTGGCCACAAGTTTCTGCGCCATGTCGAACGCACCCACATCCTCCTCCATGTTATTGACGCCTCTTCTGCCGATGAGCAGCCGCTTGAGGAATACCGCACCCTGGAAAACGAGCTGCGTGTTTATAACGAGGAGTTGATGGACCGGCAGCGGCTGGTGGTGCTCAACAAGATTGATTTGCTGGAAGACGATGAGCGCCTTGCTGCCTTGCAGGAGCTGTTTTTCAAAGCGGAGGGAATCAAGCCCCTTGCCATTTCAGCGCTTACCGGGCAAGGGCTCGTGCAGTTGCAGGAAGTGTTGGGAGAGATGCTGGAGATACAAAAGATGGCCTTGCAAAAAGCCAATCCTACTGATGAAGATGAATAAGCAGAAAATTGCGCCGCAACGCAGTAGATCGGGCGTTGTGCGACGCCATTAAGAGAGGCGTGATGACCTCAGCGATGGAGCATGACGAAGACCTGGCCCTGCGACGCCGGTTTCTGGACCGGGCCAAAAGGGTAGTGATCAAGGTGGGCAGCGCCGTGCTCACCACCGGAGAAGGCCTGAATCTGCCGGTTTTGAACAATCTGGCCAAGGAAATCTGCGCCCTGAAGCAAAACGGGCGGCAGGTGATCCTGGTCAGTTCCGGCGCGGTCGCGGCTGGCCGTGGGAAAATGGCTCTGGGCGATCGAGCCCTGACCCTGCGGGAAAAACAGGCTGCCGCCGCCATCGGCCAGAGCAGCCTGATGCGCGCCTACGAAAAGATCTTCGAGCAACTCGGCCAGAAGGTTGCCCAGGTTCTCCTTACCCACGATGCCCTGTCCCATCGGGACCGGTATCTCAATGTCCGCAACACCCTCTTTACCCTGCTGGATTGGGGCCTGGTTCCCATCATCAATGAAAACGACACCGTCTCCGTGGAAGAGCTGCGTTTTGGCGACAACGACGCCTTGGGCGCCATGGTTACCAATCTCACCGAAGCGGATATCTTTGTCTGCCTGACCGATGTTTCCGGCCTGTTCTCAGCCAATCCGCTTACCAATCCCGAGGCCCGACCGGTCTATACCGTGGCCAGGATTGACAGCGCGGTGCAGGCCATGGTGGGCAAGGTGCAAAGCGGCGTGGGCACGGGCGGCATGGGCAGCAAGGTCAAGGCCGCTAAGATGGTGGCGGCGCGGGGCGGGTGCTGCTTCATCGGACCGGGCCGGGAGCCGGACACCATCTCCCGGCTGTTTGCCGGGGAGCTGGTTGGCACTTTCTTTTTGCCCCAGGCGGAAAAATTGGCAAGCCGCAAGCACTGGATCGCCTATACCCTGCGGCCGCAAGGTTTTTTGGTTCTTGATGCTGGGGCCTGCAAGGCCGTGCTGCAAGGGGGAAAAAGCCTGCTTCCCTCAGGAATTCTTGAGGTTCGGGGCAAATTTGGTATCGGGGCGCCGGTTCATTGCCTGAACGAACAGGGCGACCCCCTGGCTGCCGGGTTGGTCAATTATGCCTCCGGCGATATCGACAGAATCAAGGGCGTGAAAACCAACCAGATCGAACAGGTGCTGGAACGGCCCAAAGACAGCGACGAGGTTATCCACCGCGATAACTTGGTAATCCTGTAAATGCCCAGCAGCACCACATCTGCTTTGTCATCGGCCTGCTCATGTGCACTAGCACACTTCGCAGGCCTCTTTCGCGCATCTGTGGCACTGCTGAACATTTACTAGTAATCAAAAAAAATATAGCAACGCTGGGGGTATGTGATGTCCATCCAGGAAACAATCAAGCAGATGGCAGTGGCGGCCAAAAAGGCCTCCCGCAACATGGCCAATCTTTCCACCACGGCCAAGAACAACGCCCTGCTGAAGATGGCCGAGGCGCTTCTTGCCCAGAAGGTCTATATCCAGCAGGAGAATGAAAAGGATCTGGCCGCTGGCCGGGAAAAGGGGCTGTCTCCCGCCATGCTCGACCGGCTCGCCCTCACCGATAAGGTGATCGGCAGCATGGTCGCAGGGTTGCGTGAGGTTGCTGCCCTGCCTGATCCGGTGGGCGAGATCGATGAGATGGGCAAACAGCCTTCCGGCATCACCGTTGGCCGGATGCGTATCCCCTTGGGGGTTATCGGCCTGATCTACGAGTCGCTGCCCAATGTGACCGTGGACGCGGCAGCGCTTTGGCTCAAGGCTGGCAATGCCATTCTCTTGCGGGGCGGCTCCGAGGCCATTCATTCCAATCTGGCCCTGGCCAAGGTGTTGCAGGAGGCTCTGGCTGCGGAACACATCGAGGCTGCGGCCGTGCAGGTGATCCCGGTCACCGACCGTGAGGCGGTTACGGCCATGCTCGCCCTTGATGAGCAGATCGACCTGATCATCCCCAGGGGCGGCGAGAGCTTGATCCGTTTCGTGGCCGAGAACTCCCGCATTCCGGTGCTCAAGCATTACAAGGGCGTCTGTCATGCCTTTGTTGATGCGGGCGCGGATCTGGACATGGCGGTGAACATCGTGATGAACGGCAAGGTGCAACGGCCCGGGGTGTGCAACGCTCTGGAGGCGTTGTTGGTACACAAGGATATTGCCGCCGAATTTTTGCCCAAGGTCTGGGGCGAATTGAAGAAGGCCGGGGTTGAATTGCGGGGCTGCCCGCAGACCAAGGCGATTTTGCCGGAGATCATTGCGGCTCTGCCCACCGACTACGGCATGGAGTTTCTTGACCTGATCCTGGCGGTGCGGGTGGTTGCCGATCTGGATGCGGCCATGGACCATATTGTCCAGTACGGCTCCCAGCACACCGAGGTGATCATCACCAACAGCTATGCCAACGGCCAGCGCTTCCTTCGCGAGGTGGACGCCTCGGCAGTGATGATCAACGCTTCCACCCGGTTCACCGACGGCGGCCAGTTCGGCCTCGGTGCAGAGATCGGCATCAGCACCACCAAGCTGCACGCTTACGGCCCCATGGGTCTCAAAGAGTTGACCACCAGGAAGTTCATCGTCTATGGAGACGGCCAGGTCCGCGCTTAAGCAGGACTCCGGAGAGAGCAGGGTGGAACTTCCGCACAACCTCGGCACACGGGTCGGCATCTTGGGCGGCACCTTTGATCCGGTGCATAACGGCCATCTTGCTGTTGCCGAGACGGTCCGGCAGGCGCTGGCTCTTTCGAGCATCTTGTTTGTTCCCGCCTTTTTACCACCCCATAAGCCAACCTACGCCATCTCCGCCTTTCAGCACCGGGCCGCTATGCTGGAGCTGGCGGTGGCTGGCCGGCCCAGTTGTTCCGTTTCCCGTCTAGAAGCGGAACGCGAGGGACCATCCTACAGTATTGACACCCTGTGCACTCTTCGCCAGATACTTGGCAACGATGTCCAGCTATTTTTCATCATCGGCATGGATGCCTTTGTTGGTCGACCTGATCATTGTCAGCAATCTTGCGGGCAGACCGTGGCGGCGCATTTTCCTGGTTATGTCTTTGTCGAGCCCTTTGGGTGCTGGCAGGGAAAGCCAGGCCAGGGGGGAATCCATCCGGTGGCCATGATGCCGATTAAGGTCTCTTCCACCGAGATCAGGGAAGCCGTCAGGCAGGGCAGGTCAATCAGGAATCTTGTCCCTGCTTCGGTGGCGAACTACATCGAGGTTCAGGGCCTGTATCGGTAATGCTTTCAATCATCCTTTAGATTTGACAGATAAGTCCTCTTCCTCCGGCGTCGCTTTGGTCAGGGTGGTCAGATAGCGGGCGCCCTTTTCAATCTGGTCGGCAATGCGCCGGACATCGCTCATCAGGTCGATGAGCGAGACCATCAGCCCAACGGGCAGCAGGTTCTTGGTTCCGGCCTTGAGCAGGCTCGACTTGAGATGCCGGTACATCTCCTCGGTTTCCTTGAACAACGCGGCGCACTCCTCCGGCATATAGTCCTTTCGGGCCACATCGCTCATCTCCAGCAATTTCACCACCTGTTGTTTGTATTCGCCTATTTCCTGGGCCAGGGCTGTATCCTCAACCGGGCGGCTATGCTGCTGCATTTGGGCGACCCGCAGGGACACGTCGGCAATCTCCCGGTAATAGCTGGTCACTCGCAGGGCATTGGGGAGCACATGGTCAAGCTCTTCCGGCAGGCTGCCCCGGCGGACCAGGTTGATGAAGTTGCCCACCTCGATCTCCAGCTTGAGCAGGATGCGGCGGTCGGCGTCAAGTTGGAGACTGGGGCCTGCCTCGCTGCTCATGGCTCCCTTGGCCATGCGACGGGCTATGTTGCCGATCCGCTCGATCTCCCGGGCCAGGGCGTGGAAGGCCAGCACCGGGGTGGCGGCGATATTGCGGTCCAGATAGAGGGGGCGGGCTTCGTCCTCTTCGTGGGAGCGAAACCTCCCCTTGAGCCATTTGACCAGGAGTCGGGTGAACGGCCAGATCAGACAGACCCCCAGGATGTTCACCGAGGTGTGGAACAGGGCCAGCAGGATGGTGGTGTTGGCGGGGAGGTGGAGAAGCTCCGGAAAGACCAGCAGGGCATGGAGGAGAAAGGGCAGCAGGATCAGGGCCACGGTGCCGGTGACCAGATTGAAGAGGACATGGGCCGCTGCCACCCGCTTGGCATTGGGGGTGGCGCCCAGCGCGGCCAAGGCGGCGGTGGAGGTCGAGCCGATGTTGGCGCCGATGACCATGGAAGCACCAGCGTCCAGGGGGATAAGGCCGCCCGCCGCGGCGGTGAGGGTGATCACCATGGTGGCGCTCGATGACTGCATGATCACCGTGAGCAGAAGGCCGATGGCCAGAAAGGCGAGATGGCTCCCTATGCCGCCGCCCATGATTGTGAAGGGCATGCCGAGTCCGCTTCCGGCAAAGGTGGCCCGCAACAGGTCGATGCCGGTAAAAAAGACGCCGAAACCGGCCAGCGTCTCGCCCAGCGCCTCATAACGGTGGTTGCCGCGATTGAGCCGCAGCAGCATGCCAAGGCCGATGAGTGGCAGGGCGACCAGTTTTACCGCGCCCTGGAAATCGGTCAGGCTCACCAGCCAGCCGATCATGGTGTGGCCGATATTGCTGCCGTACACGATGGTGATGGCCTGCATCAGATCCATGAGCCCGGCATTGACAAAGCCGATGGTGGCCACGGTCACCGCCCCGGAGGATTGCACCAGGGAGGTAATCAGGACGCCGGAAAGGATGCCCCGAAGCGGGGTGGAGGTGGAGCGTTTGAGGATGGTGCGCAGGGTATTGCCTGCGGCAATCTTGAGGCCCTCGGTCATGAGCTGCATCCCGAGCAGGAAGAGGCCGATGCCCCCGATAAAACTGCCAAGGATGGAAAGATGCATGGTGCAGGCTCCTTTAGTATTTTCGTTATCATACCTGGTGTCTGCGGGATAGGCAATTGCTTGATGATATTGAAAATATTCCCGGCGTATCGAATAGCGTAATCGTCAGGGAGTTTTTTAATTGGAGAGAGGGGCGGGCTTTCTGTATGATACAGACAGACATCCCTGTTTGCCGTTGCGCCGCACGGCCATGACAGTCATAAAAAAAGAGGGCGACAACCATGCACCACCAGCGAAGCAGCGGCATTCTTCTGCATCTCACCTCTCTGCCAGGGCCTTTTGGCATCGGCACTCTTGGCAAGTCGGCCTTCGAGTTCATCGATTTTCTCAGGGCGGCCGGGCAGACCCATTGGCAGATCCTGCCCTATGGTCCGGTGAGTGGCATCTTTGACAATTCGCCCTATATGAGCCTGTCCGCCTTTGCCGGTAATCCTTTGCTTATCGATCCTACGCAGCTTATGGGGGCAGGCTTTCTCCGGCGTGAGCAGGTGGAAATCTTGCACAATTTTTCCGATTACCTGGTCGATTTTGCCGCTGTCCTTGCCTTCAATGAGAAAATCCTGGAGTTTGCTTTTCTGGAGTTTCGGCTGGCCGGTGACTCGACGGCTTTCACGGCATTCTGTAACGCAATGCCCTGGCTTGACGACTATGCGCTTTTTATGGCCTTACGGGAAGAATTTGAGGCTGCGCCATGGTTTTCGTGGCCGACAGATATTGCCCATCGCAAGCCCGGAGCCCTTGCCCATTGGCGCAAAACCCTGGCGGAACGTATCCTCTTTCATGAATTTGTCCAGTTTTGCTTTTTTGCCCAATGGCAGATCATGTGGGATTACGCTCACAGTCATGGCATACGGATCATCGGTGATATTCCCATCTATGTGGCCCTAGACAGTGCTGATGTTTGGGCGCATCAGGAATGCTTTGTCCTGGATCCAGAAACCGGGCAGCCAACCCATGTGGCGGGTGTGCCCCCAGATTATTTCAGTGAAACCGGGCAGCGCTGGGGAAATCCGCTTTTCAAATGGGACAGCGATCAGGGGGGAATGAATGCGGCCTTGCTCGACTGGTGGGGTCAGCGGTTTCGTCATATCTGTCAGACGGTGGATGTCGTCCGCATCGATCATTTCCGGGGTTTTGAAGCATACTGGCAGATTCCGGTCGCCGAGAAGACCGCAATCAACGGGAAATGGGTCAAGGGGCCAGGGCTGGCATTTTTTTCCGAGATGAAAAAGCATCTGGGCGAGCTGCCGATTATCGCCGAAGACTTGGGGGTTATTACGCCGGAGGTCGAGTTGTTGCGCGATACCTTTGGGTTCCCCGGCATGAAGGTGCTCCAGTTTGCCTTTGACTCCGACGAGCACAACGCCTATCTGCCCCATAACTACACCACGGTAAATTGCGTGGTCTATACCGGCACCCATGATAACGACACGACCCTGGGTTGGTACTTCAGCAATACGGTTATGCAGGCCAGCAAGGCCAAGGCCTTGCGTTATGCCCACAGTCAGCCGGGCAGCCCAATTCATTGGGATTTTATCCGCATGGCCTATGCCTCGATTGCGGATTTGGTTATTGTGCCGCTCCAGGATGTTCTGGGGTTTGGCAGCGATTGCCGGATGAACATCCCCGGAACCTCGCAGGGAAATTGGCGCTGGCGTTGTGTGGCCAGATTCTTGAATGATGAGACGGCACGGGCGCTGCGGGATGAGGTGGTGTTTTATAACCGGTTGCCGCCTCTTCCTGTTTGTTCTTGCGAAGCGGAGAAATGAGATGAAGGTTCTGACCTTGAGTGGGAGCCCCAGAAAGAATGGCAATACCGAGACCCTGCTCCGTGCTGTGCTGAAAGGGGTTGAGGCGGCGGGTGGCGAGGTTGAATTGCTTCGCCTGTATGATCTGCGGATTCAGCCGTGTATCGGTTGCGGCGGCTGCGACAAAACCGGGGAATGTGTGCTGGAAGACGACATGCAGGAGCTGTATCCGAAAATTCTTACCTCGCAGCGGGTGATTCTCGCCTCCCCCATCTACTTTTACGGAATCACCGCCCAGGCCAAGGCCTTTGTCGATCGCTGCCAGGCCCTGTGGAACAGGAAACGCCTCCAGACGGAAAAAGGCGAGTGGCGCAAGGACCCCAGCCGTAAGGGTTTTCTGGTGGCGGTGGCCGCCACCCATGGGGAAAAGGTCTTCGATGGTGCGATTCTTACAGCCAGGTATGCCTTTGATGCTATGGGTATGGGCTATGGCGGGGAGTTTGTGGTAAAGGGCATGGATGGCCGTGGGGCAATGGCAAAGGATGAGGCCACTCTGGCGCTGGCGGAACAGGCGGGCAGAAAATTTATGGATTGAAACAGGCTGGTTGTGAGGGTTTCCCCTTGTGGGCTGAACCAGGGAGAGGAATAAAAGATTGACAAACTCCCTTCCATCATTTAAAAAATGGCGCACAGCATGGCCCCTTCGTCTAGTGGTCTAGGACGCTGGCCTCTCACGCCGGTAACACGGGTTCGAGTCCCGTAGGGGTCACCAAGTGAGAAATCAAGGAGTTACGTCAATCGGCGTAACTCCTTTTTTTATTGGCCCGAGCTCGTTCGGGAAGTGAAAATGCCGTCTGTTAAATCGGCTACGCTTTCAAGCCTAACAATTTCCGCTTTTTCTTGATGCTCTCTCGCAGTTTTTGGGTGTGCTCCATTGGCACCCCGCACTCGTCAAAAACATTTTCCCATTCAACAAGGCCTGCGGATACTTGGTCAAACAAGCGGCGGCATTTTTGCGCCGACAACCCAAATCGTCGTCCTTCGCCCAGAATGTCCTCGCGGGAGAAAGGTCCGTCTGAGCCGTTGATTTGCAGGATGTGCTGCTCCTGGTAGATGTTTGGCGTAATGTCGTACCCTGGGGAAAGCGTCCAACCTTTGTCCGTGTGGAGCATGGAAAAATTTTGCAGATGATCGTCAGTGTTTTGAATAAGAACGTTGACCACCATCCAGCGAAAGAGATTGTCCAGATCTATCTTCGGTTGATCGGAGATACGCCGTACAACATCCGCCATGGCCGAATACGACAACAGGTATGGATCTTCCTCGCCGGTCATGGTCCGCATGCTCACGATGGCATTTCGACCGCCTGCCGTCGTCAGGTCGAACCGTTTCACAAAGAGGATTTCCCTGTTCTTCACGGTGATGCGCTTTAACTCCGGAATGTTGAGCCCGGCTTTCTGCGCCAAGCGCATTCCGGCTTGCTCAAGGGAAACCAGGAGGGACGGGGAGAGATCCCGGATGCTGGAAAATTTGGCAAGCCAGAACTGATTGTCCATACGGACAAGTACCTTGGGCCGTGCTCCTCCGGCGGAACTGCCGCAGGCGAGCAGGTGCTTCAATGCCTTGTTCTCAGCATCGATGTTCCCTTCAAGAGTTGCGGCCTCCTGAATCGCCAGGCTGACCCGGTTGAAGGCGATGCTGTGATCTTCGCTCCGCACCTTTGCCGGGTGCTTTTCCGCATAGAGCAAGCGGCCTAGGCCTGATCCCTTCAGGGCGACCAGCAGATGCGCGGAG
>JAPLJG010000031.1:42356-62410 GCA_026388735.1 Deltaproteobacteria bacterium | reverse complement strand
GCGGAGGTGAAGCGCGATCTGTCAAGGCCAGCACGCTTTGCGAGGATGGTCCGGCCCCAGGCATCGGGCAGGGAATCTTCAAAAACAGCATGAACCCCGGATTCTCCTCGTCGGGCTGCAAAAGTTTCAGGACGAAGCGGGAGATGGATCGGGTCGAGCGGATAGGCGTTGTGCCGCAGGAGGTATGCGTCGTCGTACTTGAAAAACCCTTCCTTCCTGTCGGGCGAGGAGAGGTTGCGGGATAAAAGCCGCCCCACATACACCACTTCCCCATCCGGCATGACGGCGGAAACGTACAGCGATATCGCGTTGTTGCTCACGACCGGACCCGCCTTTTCAGGATTTTTTCCTCAAGGCCTTGCTTGCGGTCGTATTCCGCAAAGGGGTCGACCGGCTCGACAAGCAGGCTTTTCCATGCTTCGCCAAGGCCGAGAACGTCAGCCACCGCGAGCCAGGAGCCGATCTTTACGCTCTCGCTCCCCCGCTCTATTGCCCGCATGGTGTCAACCGAAATGGCGCATCTGGTCGCCAAGGTCAGCAGTTTGATTTTGAGCGCAATTCGCCGTTTACGATACAGGAGGCCGAGCTGATGGAAAAATTCTTTGTTTGTCATGTGGCTACCTTTTTATTTAAGGTAGCATATTTACAATATTAAGCCAGTTTTTTTTGTATAAAGTTGGAAATAACCAGTTAATATTGGTCGTTGTTCCCGCGATTTTTCTATTTCTTTTTGTTGCATCAATTTAATGGAACACCAATTTTGAGGGTGTGAAAAGCATTGTGTAAATTGTCCTGGAGGGCTGGGATTGATCATCCCTTGTGATCAGGCCGTGAAGGGCAAACAACCACTTGCGGTAAGGTGGTCGGTCCGTATCATGCGGAGGACTTATCTTGTGAGGGGGCGGTGTAGTCGCCTATGGCGGTGGAGATCGCCGTGCCCTTGGTCATGGTGCCGATGGAGTTGGCGAACTCGGTAAAGGAGGTGATACTGGCTTCGTTTGCCTTGGCAGGTTTGCCAAGCTCGCTGAATTTGGCCATGAAATCGCTGAGGTTGGTAAGCTTTTGGTCGATAACCTCCTGGCGGTTGCCGCTGTACTCGGCATTGACGATGGCGGCCGTGGCGTTCAGGTAGCTGCGGCCCAGTTTCTGGTCAGCGTTAAAGGCCGTTGCCGCCTGGGAGGCGAATTTTGTAAAGATGGCGGAGTTGCCCAGGCTGCTAGTCGATTCGGCAAGCGAGCCGTAGCGCTGTAGATCCTCGCTGCCCATTGTGCTGGTGGCCGTGGCGATATCGGCAATGGTCGTTCCAGAAATGTCGCGGCCAAAGCTCTGGACGATCTTGGAAAAGCCGCTCACCGCAGCCTTGTTGCCGGTGGCCTTGAGGCGTTGATAGGTTGTGCCGATGTCTTTGGAGGCAGTGGAGACGAGCACCGAGTCCGCCTTGGCTTGGAGAATGTCCGCCAACTGGGGGGAGGAACTGTTCTGGCTTTTGAAGAGGTCGCTCACTGCTGCCTTGTTGGTGATGCTTTTTGCGGCGGTGGAGATGAGCGTCGAATCCAACTTGGCCTGGATAATGTCCTCCATTTTGGGGGAGGAACCAAACTGGCTTTCGGTGGCAGACTGGATATTGAAGATTGCTTTGAGGCCGGAGAGGCCGAGGTTGTTGATGGATATCATTTGCATGACCTCCTTTTACTCAATTATCGGCACTGAGAACGCAAATGTCAACGTGGAAAGCGGAGAATACTGCTCTGGTAGGGTAAAACCGGGCTGTTAGAGAATCTCTTTGCGGAGTCTGGTGTGCAGATAGAGGCTCTCCAGCTTCTCCCTGGCCCACGGGGTCTTGCGCAGGAATTTGAGGCTCGATTTGATGCTGGGGTCCTTGGTAAAGCAGTTGATCGCGATTTTCTCCCCCAGCTTTTCCCAGCCGTAGTGTTCCACCAGCCGGGTGAGGATCATCTCCAGGGTGATGCCGTGCAGCGGGTTGCTTCCTTGGGTTGTGCTCATGGTGTGTCCTTTGCTTGTTTGGCGTACGTCCGGTCATAATACGTCGTTTTGCTTCTTTTTGCCACAGAGGAGATGGAGAAACGGTTCCGTGGATTCGTGGTGAAAGCCTCCGGGAAACCCCGCAATGATTTTCCCATGGAAGACAACGGTTGAAACGTGATAAGGTGGTCAGGAATTGGGCTGCCATGGAAAAATGCCCACGGAACAGCTTCCAGATCGGGATACCACCTTTTTGTTACAGAATTAAGTAAGGAGTAATGCGATGTATTTTGGCTATTGGCTGATTCTCGGCGTTGTCTTGATCGTTCTCGAAATAGTGATTCCCTCCTTTGTCGTGATCTGGTTCGGCATTGCCGCGCTGCTTACCGGCATTGCCGCCTCCTGGGTCACCGACCTCACCGCGCAGACCGCCATCTTCGTTGTCCTCTCCGCGCTCTCCTTTGCCATTGGTTGGTTTGGTTTTTTAAAAAACGCGAAAGCACGCTCCCAGGCGGGGCAGGGCAAGGAGTCGGTACTCGGGGAGACTGGTATCGTCTCTGTGATCAAGCCGGGGGATTTTCCTGCGGGCACGGTCCGCTTTTCCGTGGCGGTGCTGGGCTCCGATGAGTGGGAGTTCACCGCCGATGAAATCCTGGCCGTGGGCGACCGCTGCGTGATCGTGGATGTATTGGGGTCGAAACTGAAGGTGCGCAAGGCGTAGTGTATTCACCGTTTCTTGAACAGAAAAAGGAGAAATCATGCCAATCTTCACCGTCTTTGTTTTTGTTCTGCTGGCGCTGGTTGTTATCACCATCGTGGCCGGGGTCAAGATGGTCCCCCAGGGCCATGAATTTGTGGTGCAACGTCTGGGGAAATACCACCAGACCCTCAAGCCGGGGCTCAACATCATCCTCCCCTACATTGATCAGGTTGCCTACCGGGTGATGACCATGGACGAACCCCTGGACATCGAGCGCCAGGAAGCGATCACCGCCGACAATGCGGTGATCTGGTGCAATGCCATTGCCTTCATCAAGGTGCTTTCCCCGGAAAAGGCCATGTACGGCATCTCCGATTACAAGTACGCCATTCGCAACCTGGTCATGACCAACCTGCGCGCCATCATCGGCAACATGACCCTGAATGAGGCGCTCTCTTCTAGGGATAAAATCAAAGCGTTGCTCAAGAGCCAGATCAGCGACGATGTGGTGGATTGGGGGCTGGTGGTCAAGTCCGTGGAGATTCAGGACATCCGCCCCTCCGACACCATGCAGGAAGCGATGGAAAAGCAGGCAGGCGCGGCCCGGCTGAAGGCGGCGGCGATTCTGGCGGCGGAAGGGGAAAAGCAGGCGATGATCCAGCGGGCGGAAGGCACCCTGGAGGCGGCCCGCATGGAGGCCGAGGCCCAGATCATCCTGGCCGACGCCTCTGCCAAGGCCATCAAGGATATTGCCGACGCAGTGGGGGATAACGACCTGCCGGCCATGTTCCTTCTGGGCAATCGCTACATTGAAGGGATGCGCAAACTGGCCGAATCATCCAACGCCAAGATGATGGTGCTGCCGGCAGATATTATGGCGGCGGTGGGTGGGCTTATTAATCGGAAACAGGGGTAGGGTGAATTGGGGAAAAAGGAGAGTGGCCCCAATTTTTCCAAAAGTATTTATGATGATGAATGGTGAGTTTCAGCTTCAAGAGGAAAATACAGGTAGAATTCCAAATAACAAGGATGCAGAGTTTTGTGTTAAATATGTTGTTGATTTGGCAACTAAAACCCAAGAGAGACTTGGGTGATTTTTTTTGGGGGGAAGGTGAAGAACAAATTGCCAAAAGAAGACAATGTTAAAGTTGAAGCAGGAAAAATTGAGGGAAAAGCACACGCCATCTCTGGCATTGTGGGTGTAACTTCACTTTTGGTGCCGTTTTTCTACATGAATGGGTATGCTTTTAACACTGGATTTATGATTGGTTTTGGGGCTGATACTGAACTGTTTGCTAAGTCAACACCAGAATACCTTCGCAGTTATTACGAAATGTTGCTTTATGTATATTCTTCTCGTTTTTCTTGGAGTTATGTTCTGCATTTTTCGTTGGTTTTTATTTTAATTGGTTTATGGATGTTGTTGGCTGATATTTGCAAGTCAAGAATTAATGTCCATTCTAAACTCATAAAATTAGGTAGCCGAAATTTAATAAATAATTTGAAGGTTATTTTTTCGTCATTGTTTGTGGATTCGATGATAGTCTTTTTTTCAGTATTCTTTGTTTTTTTTATAGTAATAATTCCTGTAACTTCCTACCGAATTGGTAGAGAATATAGTCTGAGGATTGTCAAAGATTATTCAGAGAGACCTAAGATATATGTGGAAAAGATGGGGAAGCCCTTCATGCAAGGATGTATGATTGCCTCCAGAGGCGATTATTCAGCCATCTATGATGGTGAGAAAACCGTTATTTTTAAGCATTTTGACGGATTGACTATTACTTTCAGTCCACCTCAGCAAGCTGCAAGGGCAAATTGAAATTGAGTTTTAATACAGCTTCTTCGTGCATAACCATCCATAACCATCGGGGTCAGGTCTTGAAAAGTAAGTTTTGCCAGAACCCTCCAATGAAAAGGGCTTTACAGCGGGCACACTATTACCTATACTACTAAAAGTGTGATTGTAAGTGCTGTGAGGAATACTAAGGAGGCAAGGCATGTCGAATCTATCTGCCAATGATCTGAAAATAAAAGGCGTTTCCGCCATTGAGGCCGTGCTTGCCCATCGTCAGGAAGCAGTCATTTCTGTTCGGGGCAAGGAACGATTCGTGGTGATGGATATGGAGCATTACCATTACCTGCGGGAGTGTGAGCTGGAAGCCGCCCTTGCGCAGACCCGCGCAGACATCGCCGAAGGGCGTTTTGTCAAGGAAAGCGCCGAAGACCATCTGGCCCGTCTGAAGGCTGCTCAAGGATGAGTTGGTCGCTGGTTTTTACCGAACAGTATGAAAAGCGTGCCCTGCGATTTTTGAAATGTCATCCTGATCTGGAAAAACAGTATCTGAAAACACTGCAACTGCTGGAGGCCAATCCGTTTCATCCCTCACTCCGATTGCATCAGTTGTCCGGGCGGCTCTCGGGTTTGCATTCAGTTTCAATCAATCTTTCCTGTCGAATCACCCTTGAGTTTCTGATTCAGGAACAGGAGATCATTCCGGTAAACGTGGGCGATCACGATTCAGTATATTAGTATCCCTTGTCCTGAAGTATCGATTCCATACGCACCCCAGGCGCAACCAGAATAAAAAAAGGGTTTCCATGACTCATGGAAACCCTTGGTATATCTTGGCTGGGGGACAGGGATTCGAACCCCGATAGGCAGAGTCAGAGTCTGCAGTCCTACCGTTAGACGATCCCCCATTAGGTGCCGGGCAAAGAACCGTCGAAAAATAGAGGAACAGGCCGATTATGTCAAGGAGAATTGTGGCCTGTCCCTTGGTTTGTTTAGGAAATCACAAAGCCGGCGTACCCGACCACCTGATTGGTGTCGCCGCTGGCCTCGCCTGAGTCGGTGTAGCGGACGAGCCGGGCCTGGCTTGCCCCCAGGCGGAGGGCGGCGATGAGGGCGATGGTGGTCGGCATGATGCCGCACATGCTGATTTTGTTGCCCAGCACGGTGTTGTACAACCCCTCTGGGTCCAGGGCTTTGATCTGCCGCATGGCCAGGGAATCTTTTGCCGTGGCGGCCTCTCGGGATTCGTAATGGGTCATGTCCGAACTGGCTACGATGAGGACCGGCTTGTTGTATTGCTCGATGGCGGTGGCGAGCGCCTCGCCGACAATCTGGCAGGCATTGAAGGAAAGATGGGAGATCACCATGGGGGTCAGGGTCATGTCCGGTCGAAAATACTGGAGGAACGGCACCTGGACTTCCAGGGAATGCTCAAATCGGTGGGCCAGGGTATCTGCCTTGATCAGGTCTGTCTGGGCAAGGAGGTGGTGGGCAAGGACCGTGTTGATCGGCACCTCGCCCAGGGGCATGCTCCAGGCCCCTTTATCCATCAGGGCCACCGGCGCACCGTAGCCGTGATGATTGGGGCCCATGACCACGATGTCCTGGGGGATCTCCACTGCGGCAAAGGTTTCCCCGGCCACGCCGCCGGAGTAAATGTACCCGGCATGGGGCGAGACTACGGCCAGGGCCTTTTGTTTGGCCGTGGCGGCAGGGATGAGGCCGTCGAGGGCGTGTTTGAGGGTGGTGGGGTCTCCGGGGTAAAACTGATGGGCAACCGCAGGCTCTCGCTTCATGGCAGACCTCCAGGCGCAACTGAGGGAAACAGGTGGGAACGTGTTTCTTAATTATAGCCCAGAACGTGGGGGCGAAGCAAAGGGATATCTGATTACCTGAGGAATCTCAGTCAGGAAGGGAAATATGCTTCGTTTTTCTGTTCATTTCTTTGCTTGCCCAAAGAAACGAACCAAAGAAAGGGCCCCCTGTGCCACTTGTCCCGCCGTTGGCGGGATGCCCTGCGCTCTTCGATGCTGCCGGGGCTTTGCAAACTCGGCTGCGCCTCAAACAGTGCAAATCCCTTTATCGGCAGCCTCTCCTGTGCTCGGCGGCGTGTCAATGGGATTTTGACTGCATGAGAACAAAGGATTTGGCTGAGATTGCTTGGCAATCCAGAAAGGGATATGCAGAAAAAGCAGTTTAGGGAAGCTTGACCTGCCAGGCGGTGCCGGTGGGGCCATCCTTCAGCTCGATGCCCTGGGCCAGAAGCTGATCCCGAATCTCGTCGGCCCGAGCCCAGTTCTTTGTTTCCCTGGCAGCGGTTCTTTCCGCGATACCCTTTTCGATCTCTGCCGGGGTAACAGAGAGGGTCTTGAGGATTTTTTCCTGCTCTTTTTGCATGTATTGCACTGGCTCTTCGCTGAGTAACCTCAGGGTGTTGGCCATTTCCCGGATTGTTTTCGCGCCGACTTTGAGTAGCTGCAAATCCAGGCTGGCGGGTTTGCCCGGCAGATGCTGGCGGATCTTGTTGAGGATTTTTACCCCTTCAAAAAGATGCCCCAGGGCCTGGGCTGAATTGAAGTCATTGTCCATGGCCTTGAGGAAGCGCTCGGCCAGGGTCTCGATCTTCTCCCGGTCTGCCTTGGAGATGGCGCTGGCTGCCTGGTCGTTGCCAATGGCAGGTAATTGCTCGATCTCCGCCAGGCAGGTGTACAACCGGTTGAGCCCGGCCACCGCATCGAGCAGGGCCGCTTCCGAATAGTCCAGCGGGTTGCGGTAGTGGGTGGAAAAGATGAAGAGTCGCAAGGCCTCCGGGGCAAATTTGTCGAGAACCTCCCGGATGGTGAGGAAGTTGCCCAGGGACTTTGACATCTTTTCGTCTTTGATCGTAACAAAGCCGTGGTGGACCCAGTACTTGACGAACTCTTTCCCGGTGACGCCTTCGCTTTGGGCCATTTCGTTTTCATGGTGGGGAAAGACCAGATCTTTGCCCCCGCCATGGATATCAAGGGAATCGCCCAGATACTTGCGGCTCATGGCCGAGCATTCGATGTGCCAGCCGGGCCGGCCAGGACCCCAGGGGCTTTCCCAGGTGGGCTCCCCCGGCTTGCTCCCTTTCCAGAGGGCGAAATCCATGGGGTGTTCTTTTTTCTCGTTCACCGAGACGCGGGCGCCTGCCTGCATATCGTCCAGGTTGCGGCCGGAAAGGGAGCCGTAGCCGCCAAAACCGGTGACCCGGAAGTAGACATCGGTGTCAACCTGGTAGGCGAGTCCCTTGCGGATGAGATCTTCGACCAGCCCGATGATCTCCGGCAGATGTTCCGTGGCCTTTGGCTCGATGGTGGGGGGGAGAACGTTGAGGCTGGCCATGTCTTCGTGGAACATGGCGATGAAGCGGCTGGAAAGCTCTTCGCAGGTGGTGTTCTGTTCCTGGGCCCGCTTGATGATCTTGTCATCGATATCGGTGAAGTTGCGGATAAAGGTGACATCGTAGCCCCGGTAACGGAGATAGCGGACGATCATATCGAAAACCAGGGCTGATCTGGCATGACCTATATGGCAGTAGTCGTAGGCAGTGATGCCGCAGACGTAGAGCTTGACCTTGCCCTCTTCAATGGTGACAAGGGGGGATTTTTGGCCGGTTTTGGTGTTGTAGATCTCGATACTCATGGTCTGTTCCATCGAGTTGATATGTGCGACAGGGAAAGCTGGGGACAGGAAGGGGGCTGACTCACCTGCTCTGTGTCCGCTTGTTTCTGCCATATTCCGGATAGTTGCCGGTGTTGCTCTGCATTTTCATAAAGGAGTGATCCCCTTTATGAAAAGATATGTTATATACCCGTTTCCAGGAAAGAGAGCAAGCCTTGTTGTGTGCATATGCAAATATCAAAATAGGTGCTTGCCCCAAGCGGTACAGCGATCAAGGAGTTTTGGCCATGGACATAATCGAGCAACGCAGCCTTGCAAATAATATGACCTTAACCGTGTATGACCAGTCAAAAAAGATGGCCGGAGACCGGTGGCTGATCAAGATTATCTGCGAGGCGGAGCTTCCGGTGAACGAGGAGTTTTTCTCCCGGATGTCGGAAACGGATCTTGCCTTGCAGGCAGAGGTTCGGGAGGCCATGGCCGGGTCGGTAAAGTTTTCGGCTACCAAGGAAAGGACCTTTATTGCCGAGACCGAACGGGCTACGCTGGTGGAACTCATGGTGGCTGATATCTTGACCAACATGGTGGCTTATATGAACAAGCCGGAATTTCCGGAAAAGCTCTTTGTCCGCAAATATGAGGAGATCCGGTTGGCCTGCTCCACGGCCAGGCATTACCGGAGCCTGCCGGATGAAGACCGTGATGGGGACGACGATGTGGGGCCGGCAGATTTCTCCGCCTGTTTTAAAGACTAGGAACCGGGCGTCACGGCAGGGCTGCGTTCATGTTTTATTCTTGACAAACTCCCCTGATCACATAATATTTGGGACTTTAGGTTGCCGGGAATCCGGGTTATTTTAGGTTTTTCTTGGTCTGTATCATCCGCGCTCTATCAATTTGCCAAGGTTCGCAAATGGCTTTGGCCGCTTTTCTTATACATAAGGAGAAACAATGAAAGTTCTGATCAGTGACAACCTGTCGCCCATTGGTGTTCAGATTCTCGAGGAGGCTGGGCTTGAGGTTGATGTGAAAACAGGCCTTTCCCCGGATGAGCTTAAAGCCATAATCCCTGAATACGACGGTCTGGTAATCCGCAGCGCCTCCAAGGTTACCGAGGAGATCATCGATGCGGCTGAGAAGCTGAAGGTCGTTGGCCGCGCCGGAATCGGCCTTGATAATGTCAATATCCCTGCGGCAAGCAAGAAGGGGATCATCGTCATGAACGCCCCGGATGGCAACGCCACCACCGCGGCGGAACATGCCATTGCCATGATGATGTCGCTGACCAGAAACATCCCCCAGGCCACCGCCTCCATGAAGGAAGGCAAGTGGGAGAAGAAGAAGTTCTCCGGCCGGGAAGTAACCGGGAAAACCGTGGGTATTGTCGGCATCGGTCGGATCGGCAGCATCTTTGCCGATCGGGCCCAGGGCTTGAAGATGAAGGTTATCGCCTTTGACCCCCATATGCCCAAAGAGCTGGTCGAGAAGATCGGCGTGGAGCTGGTCAGCCTGGATGAGCTGTGCAAGCGCGCCGATTTTATCTCGGTGCATGTGCCGCTCACCAAGGAGACCAAGCATCTGCTCTCCACCGAACAATTCAAGATGATGAAGAAAGAGTGTGTCTTCCTCGATTGTGCCCGCGGTGGGGTGGTTGATGAAGAGGCCTTGTACAATGCCTTGAAGGATGGGGAAATTCGCGGGGCTGGGCTGGATGTTTTTGAGGTGGAGCCCACCACCAAGGAAAATTGCAAATTGCTGAGCCTGGATAATTTTGTGTGCACCCCACATCTGGGCGCTTCCACGGCGGAGGCCCAAGAAAATGTCGCCGTGGCTATCGCCGAACAGATGGCGGACTATCTGCTCCGCGGCACCATTACCAATGCGGTCAACGTGCCTTCCGTAAGCGCGGATGTTCTCTCCCAGGTCGGCCCATACATCACCCTGGCCGAGATGCTTGGTTCCTTCCACATGCAGATCGCTAAGGGCGGAGTGGAAGAGGTCAATATCGAGTTTTGCGGCGATCTCTCCGAGATGATCACCAGCCCGATCACCGTTGCCTTCCTGAAAGGACTGTTCACCCCGATCCTCAAAGACGCGGTGAATTACGTAAACGCGCCGATCATCGCCCAGGAGCGGGGCATTCGAGTGGTTGAGGCCAAAACCAGCAAGAGTGACGATTTCCTCAACCTGGTCACCATCCGGGTGAAAACCACCGAGGGCGAAAATGTCCTGGCCGGTACGGTGTTCGGTAAAAACGAGCCGCGTCTGGTGCGCCTCAACGGCTTCCGCATGGAAGCCCTGCCTGCCGGGCCCATGCTTTTTGTGCAGAACAACGATGTCCCTGGGGTGATCGGTCTGCTCGGCACCACCCTTGGCAGCGAAGGGGTGAATATTGACAGGATGACTGTCGGCAAGCAGCGGGAAGGGGATTTGAGCCTCAATGTGATTCTGTTGAACACCGATGGCCTGGTTCCCAAGTCTCTGCTGGACAAGGTCCGTTCGTTGCCGAACATCAATGAAGCCATGGTTCTTGAGTTGCCTGAGTTGGTGAGTGCCTAGGTTTTTTGTTTTCTCCTTCTGCCCATTGGGATAGCCCATGACTGAAAACGAGAAAAACGAAAAAGGGTGCTGTCCGGAGGGGTATATCCGGCAAGGCGGCAACTGCGTGCTGCCGGAGGTAACCTTTACCACCCTGATCATGTCGTTGAATACCTCGGCTCTTTTTCATCTGGGTGAGATGCAGGACCCGGAAACCGGCCAGACCGGTAACGATCTTGTTCTGGCCAAGCATACCATCAGCACCTTGCAGTTGCTGAAGGACAAAACCAAGGGGAACTTGTCCGACAAGGAAGAAGAGCTTCTTGGTCATGTGCTTGCCGATTTGAAGATGCGGTATGTGAAGGCCAACGGCTGACCTCTTTCGCGCTTTCGAATAATTATGATCGCCTGGTTTTCAATCTGTTGAAATCAGGCGATTTTCTTTTGTGCCTTCGGACACAGGGGGAATAAACCTTTGCTGAATAAACAAACAGGCAGCCCAATGGAACTTATCTGCGAGGCTCCGGCAAAAATAAATCTCTATCTTGCCATCAAGGGCAAACGGGCGGATGGGTTTCATGACCTTGAAACCAGGATGGTCAAGATCACCCTGGCCGATCATTTGCGTCTTACCCGGCGGGATTCCGGCATCACCGTGGTTTGCCCGGAAAGCGATCTGCCTACCGGCGAAGGCAATCTTGTCCATCGGGCTGCGAAAAGTTTTTTCACGGCCCAGGGCACAGAGGGTGGCGTTCATATTGTCCTTGAGAAAAAAGTGCCGATTGCCGCAGGGTTGGGGGGGGGAAGCAGCGATGCTGCTGCGGTATTGCGGGGGCTGAACACGCTTTATGATTTCCCGTTTTCCTCCGGGCAGCTTGTTGATCTGGCGCGGCCCTTGGGAGCCGACGTGCCTTTTTTTGTTGCTGAATGTACCGCTGCCTGGGCCACCGGGATTGGAGATATGGTTCAGGCCGAGGATATTTCCTCTTCCGGCTGGATCGTTTTGGTAAACCCTGGATTTCCCGTGTCCACCAAGTGGGTGTATGAGAATTTTACGTTGACAACGGGTGGCAATCCATATATCTTAGGCCGCGAATTCGTGCATGGTAAAGGTGCATGTGCCGGGCCGGGGAATCTTCCTTTATATAACGAGTTAGAGGCCGTGACCATCCGAAAATATCCGGAGCTCGGCTGCATCAAAGATGAGCTCTTGGCTGATGGTGCCCACGGGGCATTGATGTCCGGCAGCGGCCCCACAGTGTTTGGTCTTTTTGAGGACGAGGCGCAGGCGCAAAAGAGTGTTGCTCGATTCGCCCAGCGGTTCCCCCGGAATGTCTTTCTTGCCCGACCACTGAGCACATAGGCAAAGCTTTAAGGCATTGGGGCGTCGTCAAGCGGTAAGACATCAGCCTTTGACGCTGACATTCGCAGGTTCGAATCCTGCCGCCCCAGCCATTTCATATCCATTGGCGCGCAAGGCTTGCGGCGGCAATTTGAAGCGGCAAAAATTAAAATAACCCGAACTTCAGGCAGCAGAATGAAAGATATTAAGATCTTTGCCGGTAACGCGAACCTGGCCCTGGCTGGGGATATTTGCAACTATATCGGGGTGCCCCTGTCCAAGGCGGAAGTTCGTCGGTTCAGCGATGGGGAAATCTTTGTCGAGATCGGTGAAAACGTTCGCGGCCGCGATGTATTTATCATTCAACCAACCTGCCCGCCCGTGAATGACCATCTCATGGAGCTGGTCATTATGGTTGACGCCTTGCGCCGCGCTTCTGCTCGGCGGATCACGGCGGTTCTTCCCTATTATGGCTATGCCAGGCAGGATCGTAAGGTGGCGCCCAGGGTGCCCATCACCGCCAAGGTTGTGGCCGAAATGATGATGGTGGTTGGGGTGCGGCGGGTGCTGACCATGGACCTCCATGCCGGACAGATTCAGGGCTTTTTTAACATTCCGGTGGACAACTTGTTTGCTGCCCCGGTCTTGCTTGATTACATCTCGCAAAAATTGAGTAATGATGTGGTGATGGTTTCCCCGGATGCCGGAGGCGTGGAGCGGACCCGAGCCTTTGCCAAACGCCTCAATGCCAGCCTGGCCATTGTTGACAAGCGTCGGGACCGGGCCAACGAATGCAAGGCGATGAACGTTATCGGGGATGTTGCCGGGAAGACCGCGATCCTTTTGGACGATATGGTTGATACCGCCGGAACCCTGTGCGCGGGGGCTGATGCCCTCATGGAAGCAGGGGCCAAGGAAGTATACGCCTGTTGTTCCCACGGGGTGCTTTCCGGACCGGCCATTGAACGGCTGGAAAAATCTAAGATTACAACCCTGGTTATTACGGACAGTGTGCCTCTTAGCGAGGCTGCCAAAAATTGCAAAAAGATCAAGGTGCTTTCCGTCTGCAAGCTGCTGGGTGAGGCGGTAAAGCGGATTCATAGTGAGGATTCTGTCAGTTCATTATTTGTGTAGTGAGTAAGACGCATGAGGAGGTCAGTCCAATGTTACAAATCGAAATGACGGCGCGAGTCCGTAAAACTGTTGGTAAAGGTGCGGCACGGACAATGCGCAAGGCGGGGAATACCCCTGCTGTTATTTATGGTCCGCTGGGAGCCCCTATTTCCCTGGAGTGCAACACCAAGGATCTCACCCAGGGTTTACTCTCGATCCATAGAAAGAATGCCTTCATTAATCTGGAGATTGATGAAGACGGCAAGAAAACGGTTCGCCACGTTATTACCCGTGAGATTCAAACGGATCCGGTTCAGGACACCGTTTTGCATGCTGATTTCTATGAGGTTTCCCTTGATAAGCCCATGGAGTTTCAGGTGCCGCTCAAGTATGTCGGTAAGGCTAAGGGCGTTGACCTGGGCGGTGACATGACTATCGTCAAGAACAAGGTTACGGTGTCGGGCAAGTTGCTTGATATCCCCGACCTTATTGAGGTTGATGTTGCTCCCCTTGATCGGGGTGTTTCCTTTACCTGTAAGGATCTTGGTCTCTCAGCAGGCGTAAGCCTCGTGACTGCCCCAGATACTGTGTGTGTTTCTATCTCCGCTGCGGCAGAGTAAAACGCCTGGAATATTTTTTCCAATACAGCGTGGTTAAAGCCGAAGAGAGGAGCTTCCTTTTTTCGGCTTTTTCTTTTTCTGCTTAGGCAGGGCCGGAAGGCGTTTTCTGATAGTTTGATCGGAGAGAGGGAAATATCGTGTACGTCGTGGTTGGCTTGGGAAATCCTGGGAAAGAGTATGCTGCTACCCGGCACAATATCGGTTTCATTTTTCTCGATTATTTGGCGGAAAAATACCGGTTCACTTTCAAGGGGACAAAATGGCAGGCGGAAACCGCAAAGGATCTGTCTTGGGGATATCCCGTCCTTTTTGTCAAACCGCAGACCTATATGAACCGAAGCGGTGCGGCAGTACGGGCGATTGCTGATTTTTATCAGGTCGAACCCAGTAAGATCATCGTGATTCACGACGATCTTGATCTTCCCTTGGGCCGTACCAAGATTATGGTAAACCGAGGGGCGGGCGGCCATAACGGTATCCGTTCCCTGATTGAGCATCTTGGCGGTAATGATTTTGTGCGGGTACGGGTTGGGATCGGGCGGCCGGACAACGCAGCGCAGGTGAGCGATTTTGTCCTTTCCCGTTTCGGGCAGGAGGAAGCGCCCATGGTGCTCGAAGAATTACACAGCATCGAGACGGGAGTGCGTCTTGTCATGGAAGAAGGATTGTCCGTTGCCATGAACCGTATCAACCCGGACCATGTGTAGTCTAATCCATTGTAATATCATGTTTTTTTAAGTTTGAATTGATAATTCTGGGATGTGTGTTATAGTGCCCCCTAATCTTCATTTCTTCGTCGGTGCTGGAGCGCTTCCTTGTAGAAAAAGGAACAGAGTGTTTCATGGTTGGCGAAAGGGAGGCACGTGTGTTTAACGTTGGTGATATGGCAGTATATCCGGCCCATGGCGTTGGCAAAATAGAATCCATCGAGCAGCGGCAGGTCGGGGACAAGAAGCAATCCTTTTATGTGATGAAGATTCTTGATTCAAGCATGGTTATCATGATTCCAACGACCAGCACCCAGAATGTGGGCCTGCGAAACATCATCAGCTCCCAGGATGTAAGTAAAATCTACGACATCCTGAACGAAAGAGGTATGGCAATCGTCTCCCAGCCCTGGAACCAGCGGTATCGGGAGTACATGGAAAAGATCAAGACCGGTTCGGTCTACGAGATTGCTTCGGTGCTCCGTGATCTTTTTCTCTTGCGGGTGGATAAGGATCTTTCTTTTGGCGAACGTAAGATGATGGACACCGCCAAAAGTCTTTTGGTGAAAGAAATTGCCCTGGCCAACGAATTTAACGAAACAGAGACCCAGGTTGAAAAGAACATCGAGCAGATTTTTTCCTGATCCTGTTTGGCTGGCCGATGGTGTTCTTTTGTGACATTTGTTTATACCTTTTTCGCCTGTGCTATCTTCGGTAGCACAGGCGTTTTTTTTGATACCTTGATTTCTTCCTTCCCCGTGAGTTTTTATGAGTCAGAATAGTCATTTTATCGTCGAGAAAAGTGGGCAGCGTCTTGATCTGTATCTGGCAAGCCAACTCGATCTTGAAGGCCTGACACGTTCGCGGATTCAGCAACTTATCCGGGCCGAAATGGTCTTGGTGAACGAGACCCCTCGGAAAGCCAAGTATCTTCTCCTGGCCGGAGACAGACTCACGGTCACAATCCCTCCGCAAACCCCCTCTGAGCTGGTTGGCGAGCCTGTCGCTTTTGTCACTCTGTATGAGGATGATGAGCTCATTGTTCTTGCCAAACCCCCTGGCGTTGTGGTGCACCCAGCCTCTGGCCACAGCTCGGCAACCTTGGTACATGGTCTTCTTTATCATTGTGGCGGGTTGTCCGGGATAAATGGGGAATTGCGTCCCGGAATTGTCCATCGCCTTGACAAGGATACCTCCGGCGTCATGGTGGTTGCCAAAAGTGATTTTGCCCACCAGTCTCTGGCCGATCAGTTCAAGCGGCGTGAGGTGAAAAAGATCTATCAGGCCCTGGTGGATGGCAAGCCGACCATGCAATCCGGCCGGGTTGATCTGCCCATCGGCCGACATCCTGTCCATCGGAAAAAAATGGCGATTCGGGAAGATGGCAGGGAGGCCGTGACCAACTGGCGGGTTCTGGAACGGTTTGCCCAAGGGTTGACGCTCCTTGAACTGGGCCTGGAAACCGGCCGTACCCATCAAATACGGGTACACATGGCTACCTTGTCTTGTCCGGTTGTCGGAGATTCCGTGTATGGTCGGAAAAATTCTCGTTATCTGGAAATGGGGATAACCCGTCAATATCTGCACGCGCATACCTTGGCCTTCCGCCACCCCCGAACCGGTGAGGATTTGCAGTTTACCGCGCCGCTCTGGCCGGATATGCTGTATACTCTTGAGTTGTTGCGGCAGGAGGGCGGCGCTTAGATTTTTTTATGGGGGTGTAACCGTGACACAGCAGGCGCAAAGATCGGTGGTTGCCATCACCGGGGGAATGGGCTCTGGCAAGAGTTCCGTGGCTGCCTATTTGTGCGAAATCGGCGGAGCCAAGGGACTCAGTGCCGATACCATTTGCCGGCAACTCCTTGAGCCGAAGGCTGTTGGCTGGTTGGCCGTGCGCAAGGCGTTTGGCGAAAAGTTCTTTTTGGCTGATCTGCACATTGACCGTCCCCTGTTGCGCAAGATTCTTTTTGAGGACCACGAATTTCGTCAGGAACTCAACTCTCTGCTTCATCCCCTGGTGCGAAATGAGATAACCGACCGGATTGAGAAGGAACTCAGCCGTCTTGCCGAGCTCCAGTCCCAGGCACGGTTCGTGGTCGAAGTGCCCCTCCTGTATGAGGTGCATTGGGAGCAGGATTTTCCCCAGATTGTGGTGGCGTATGCAGATGAAAAGGCCTGCCAGCGAAGAATTATGCTACGTGACGGGATAAGCGAGGCTGAGGCCGAAAAAGCTATGGCGACGCAGATGTCCCTGTCGGAAAAGGCCCGTCTCGCGGATCATGTTATTGATAACAGCGGCGCCTGGCCGGAGACTTGTTTGCAGATCGTGCATCTGCGAAATCTGCTTTGGTAAGGGTTTGGCTTTGGCGGCGGACGATTCTTTACATAAGGTGCCTGGATCATTTTTATAGCCTTAAAGAATAAGGGTATATTAGAAAAGACCCGGAGCTTTTCTGTTGGCACGCCCCAGGGTTGAAAGCCATCGTTGTGTGTATGCGCGAGGAAGTGGTATGGATAATCCTGTTTCTGGCAAAATAGAGACTGCTTCAGGCAAACCGACGGTGCAGAAATCGCTGGTTTGTAATTTTGTCATTGCCATCACCATGGTTTTTCTGGGCGAACTCGGCATCATGGGTGCTCTTGCTTATTTCCCCGAATTGTCAGCCCGTACCGTTGTTTTTCTGGATGGGGCATTCCTTGTCTGCCTGCTTTTGCCGTTGTGGTTTTTCCTCTCCTACCGACCCATGCGCGAAAAAACCGAGGAATGTAATCGGAAACAGCAGGAAGTCATCCGGCAAAACGCCTTCCTGCATGCGGTGCTTGATGCGCTGCCATTTCCTTTTTATGTGATCGACGCCAAAGATTATCGGGTGCATATCATCAACAAAGCTGCCGGAATTAATGTCGCCGGAGACCTTACCTGTCATGCCCTGTCCCATAAAAGTGCGGCGCCATGCTCGGGGGGAGAACATCCCTGCCCCATGCTTGAGGTGAAAAGAACCGGGAAGCCCGTGATTCTGGAGCATCTCCACTACAACCAGCAGGGCGCCCATCGGGTTATGGAAGTCCATGGCTACCCGATCTTCGATGAGGCAGGCAATGTTGTCCAGATGATCGAGTCTTCCATGGATATAACCCAACGGAGGTTGGCCGAGGATGCCTTGCGGAGAAGTGAGGCAAGCTTGCAGGATTTTCTCGATAACGCCAACGATCTCATTCAGATCCTCGACCTGAAAGGGCGGTTTCTCTATGTCAACCGTGCCTGGCAGATGGTTATGGGCTACAGCGAAAATGAAATTGGGCGCCTGACCATCCATGATCTCCTGCATCAGGACTCACGGGAAAGCACCATCGGTTTATTCAGCACCACCAGCAAGATTTCGCAGGCTGTGGGGCATGAGCTGGTTTTTGTAGCCAAGAACGGGAAAGCGATAATCGTTGAAGGCAACATCACCACCCAGATGGAGGAAGGTGCGCCGGTTGCGGTGCGGGGGATATTCCGGGATATCACCAAGCGCAAACAGCTTGAGGAGCAGTTTCTGGAGCAGAAGAGCATCACGGAAAAATTGATTAAGTTTTCGGCGGTGCCGATCTTTGTTCTGGACAAGAATCATCTGGTTACCAACTGGAACAAGGCCTGTGAAAAAATGACTGGGGTCACAGCCCAGAGGGTTGTCGGCACCAGCGATCACTGGCGACCTTTTTATCCCAGTAAACGCTCTTGCCTTGCCGATCTGGTGCTGGATGGGGCGTATGATTCGTTCCCCAATTTTTACGAGAGTTTCGATACCTCGACGTTCCTGCATGACGGGGTGCGTTCGGAGGGCTGGTTTGAGAATGTCGGGGGGAAAGATCGCTACATTATCTTTGACGCCGTGCCTATATACAACAGGGCCAAGGAGCTGGTGGCGGTCATCGAGACTTTGCAGGATATCAGCGAGCGGAAAAAGCTGGAAGAGGAACTGGGGCGGCTTGCCACCACCGACGCCCTCACCGGCCTGTATAACCGGCATCGCTTCAACGAGCTTTTGGGGCAGGAGGTGGCCAGGGCCAGGCGCTACCATACCCCGCTTTCTCTGATCATGTTTGATCTGGATTATTTCAAGAATATCAACGACACCTATGGCCATGCAGTTGGCGATCAGGTGTTGCAGGAAGTGGCCAAGGTCATTCGGCAAAATGTCCGGGCCACGGATTGGGTCGGGCGGTGGGGCGGTGAGGAGTTTTTGGTGCTCTGCCCGGAAGCCACGGAAAAGGAAGCAGTTTTAACGGCGGAGAAACTGCGAGGGCTGGTGGAAAGCCATGTCTTTGAGACCGTGGACACGATCACCATCAGCTGCGGGGTGACCTGTTTCAAGGCGCCCGATTCGGTGGATGCTTTTGTCAGCAGAGCGGATGACGGTCTGTACCGAGCAAAGGAAAAGGGCCGGAATATCGTGGAGATAGTCTGAGCCGTGAATCAGTCCTGATTTTTCCCGTGTTGTTTGCAAGAGCAGTCCATCTGCCAATTTTCTGTAATGCCTCCCCTGTCCGCTAAAAAATAAAAAGTCTCGACACCAAGAGGGGCCGTCAAGGACTGTTGTATCTGTTTAATATAATAGGTATTTGCATAATTGTGTGATTTTTGGTGACAGGTGGTGAGGGGAAAAAAGCGTTTAAGGATTTAATTAAAAGTTGTAAGTTGTTGCGGCATCATACCGCATGTGCGGTTGCGGCAAATAATGATATGCAGCAATCCAGAATATAAGGCGACACCTTTTGGACAGTAAGAATTTTCAGCATTCAGCGGTAGGCACAGAGATGGATCGGATACTTGCGTTTTCAGAAAATGACCCTGCGCAACGACAACGGGCGGAGATGGCCTTTCTGGGCGGGAGCCGGTTTTCGCAGATTTTTCTGGATTGCGCCAACGACTTGATTCAGAGCATCGATCGGGACGGGAGGTTTCTCTATGTCAACCGGGCATGGCGAGAAACTCTTGGCTACGATGACGCCGAGATCGCCGCGCTCTCTGTTTTCGATATCCTCGACCCAGACTGCCGTGAGAATTGCTCTATCTTGTTTCGCGATATTGCCGCAGGCAAGATCTCGCACACCTACGAGGTGGTTTTTGTCGCCAAGAGCGGACGCAGGATTTTGGTGGAAGGCAAGATCAGCACGGATTTTAAGGACGGCGAGCTGGTGGCGACCAGGGGAATATTTCGCGACATCAGCCAGCGCAAAGAGGCGGAAGACCTGTTGCGGGATCAGAAGCTGCTCACGGAAAAGCTGATCCGTTATTCGGCAGTGCCTATTTTTGTCTTGGATCCGCAACATAGAGTCACCGATTGGAATCGGGCCTGCGAGTTGCTTACCGGTATTGCCGCCAAGCAGATGGTTGGAACAACGAACCACTGGCAGGCATTTTATCGGGGAAAACGTCCGTGCTTGGCTGATCTTGTTATTGATTCCGTTGACCGGCGTGATCTTGCCGTTCTGTATACCGAAGCCAAAAAATCAGAGTTGCTGGAGGATGGCATTCATGCCGAGCAATGGCTTGATGCGGTAGGCGGGGCGCGGCGCTATCTGTCCTGCGATGCCGTGCCCATATACAACCGCAGCAAGGAGCTTG
>JAPLJG010000031.1:0-42322 GCA_026388735.1 Deltaproteobacteria bacterium | reverse complement strand
GTTGCGGTTATCGAAACCCTGCATGATCTCACCGAGCGCAAAAAGATGGAAGAGGCGCTTACCCGGCTTGCCACCACCGATACCCTGACAGGGATATACAATCGCGGTAAGATCGAGGACTCCCTACGGCAGGAAATGGCCAGGGCTGCCCGGTATGGAAGCCCCCTGGCCATCATTCTCTTTGATCTTGATTACTTCAAGAAGATCAACGACAGCCTTGGGCATTCCATCGGGGATCAGGTCTTGAAAGAGGTTGCCGCGACGGTGGGAAGGCAGATCAGGGAAACGGATGTATTGGGGCGTTGGGGTGGGGAGGAGTTCATGGTGCTCTGTCCGGGAACTGTGGCGGATGATGCGGTCACCATTGCCGAAAAGTTGCGGCAACGGGTGGCGGAGCTGCCGCTTGGCGTCACCATCAGCTGTGGACTGGCTGGTTACCGAACAGGGGAGAGCATGGATGCCCTGATCAACCGGGCGGACAAGGCATTGTATGCGGCCAAACACGCCGGGCGCAACCTGGTGCGGATGGCGGCCTAAGCAAGGGGGGCAAAATTCCGGAAATCCAGAAAGAGTAATCGATTGGCAGTGCCGCAGATGCGCGAAAGAGGTCTGCGAAGTGTGCTGTTGCACACGAGCAGGCCGATGACAGCTAAGTGAGCGGAGCGAGACTGCGAAGCAGAGGTGGTGCTGCCGAGCGGTTACTTCAGCGAATCTCGTCGCTGTCCACATAGGCATAGGCGCTGTGCTTGTGGATGGATTCAAAGCTTTCCACGCTTACGGAAAACCAGGTGATGGCCGGATGGGCCATGGCCTGCTCCGCCACCTTGCGCACCGCATCTTCGACAAACATCGGGTTGTTGTAGGCCTTTTCCGTTACATATTTCTCGTCCGGCCTTTTCAATAGGGAATACACCTCGCAGGAGGCCCCTGCCTCGGCCATGGCGATGAGATCTTCCATCCAGATGAACCCCGAGTACTTGACGGTGAGGTTCACCTCGCCCCGCTGGTTATGGGCACCGCAATCGCTGATCTCTCTTGAGCAGGGGCATAAGGTGGTCACCGGCACCCAGACAGAGAGGATGAAATCCTCATCTTTGCCAATGCCGCCGGTGAACCGGCAGGTATATTCCATGAGACCGGCTGTGCCGGTGATTGGCGCCTTTTTTTCCAAAAAATAGGGAAAGGTCATTTCCACATGGGCCGATTCCGCCCGCAACTCTTCTTTTACCTCGGCCAGCAGGTTCCTGAAGATCCGGTTGCTCATCTCATCTTGGTAGGTGTTCAGAACCTTGATGAAGGTGGAGACGCAGGATTCCCGGTACTGGCGCGGCAGGCTGACCTGTAGGCTGATGCTGGCCACGGTTTCCTGCATGCCTCCGGATTTTTCGCGCACCCGCACCGGATACCTGATATCTTTTATGCCGACGGTATTGAGCTTCATGGTGCCCAAATATATACACCATTTGGTTCGGGCCGGAAAGCGGTAAACGGGGAGTGCGCCAGGCTGCGGGATGGGGCTTGGCTCCCGGCCGGGAACTGTGGTAGCTTGAAGAGTGCGGAGGAGGCTGCGGAAAAAACGATGAGCGAGGAAACACAGGTCCGGTTGGATAAATGGCTGTGGGCCGCCCGTTTTTTTAAGACCCGCGCCCAGGCCTCTCAGTCGGTGGCTGGCGGCAAGGTGCAGGTGGCGGGCTTGCGGGTAAAACCTTCCCGCTTGGTGGCTGTGGGCGACGGGCTGCGAATCCAGAAGGAACAAGAAGAATTTGTTATTGTGGTTCGAGCCGTCAGCGACCAGCGGCGGGGCGCACCGGAAGCGCAATTGCTTTATGAGGAAACCCCGGAAAGCATCGCTGCCCGCACCGAGGCCAGGGAGGCCCGGCGTCTCTTGCGGGTTGTTGGCGCCGCGCCGCCAGGGCGTCCAGGCAAGCGGGACCGGCGGCTGATCAGGAGGTTTACCAAAAAAGAAGAATAAGGACCGAGGGGCGGGAACTGCCTGCTTTTTTTCGTGGGATAATCTGTTTGCTTTGCGTCTTCGTCTCTTTGCGTTACAGTGTCTGTTCAATGGTTGCGGCAGATGTATAGGTTGTTTTGAGATGATATTCAGGATTCAGGAGAAACCCATGAAAAAGATAGAAAGGGCATTGATCAGTCTCACCGACAAATCCGGGATTGAGGGATTTGCCAGGGAGTTGGAGCAGCTGGGGATCGAGATCCTCTCCACCGGCGGCACGGCCAAGAAGATGCGGGATAACGGCATCAAGGTCAAGGATGTTTCCGAATTCACCGGCTTTCCCGAGATGCTCGATGGTCGGGTCAAGACCCTGCATCCCAAGGTGCATGGCGGCATCCTGGCCCAGAAAACCAACCCGGACCATGTCAAGCAGATGCAGGAGCATGGCTTGCAGGCCATCGATTTGGTGGCGGTCAATCTCTATGCCTTTGAAAAAACCGTGGCCAATCCGGCCTGCACCCTGGGGGAGGCCATTGAAAACATCGACATCGGCGGCCCCACCATGCTACGCTCAAGCGCCAAGAATTTCCAGGATGTCACCGTGATCGTTGATCCTGCCGATTACCCGCAGGTGCTGGCCGAAATCAAGGCTACTGGCAACACCACGCTCAAGACCCGCTTCCGCCTGGCGGTAAAGGTCTTTGCCCTGACCAGCACCTACGACACCGCTATTGTCAACTGGTTGAACACAGTGGATGTCGAATCCAATCCCTATTTCAAGTAGGTGGCGGCAATGAAGATGGCGGTATTGCTCTCCGGCTCCGGCCGGACCCTCGATAACTTCCATGAACGGATTGCTGCTGGCACCATGCAAGGGAGCATCGAAGTGGTGCTCTCTAATCTGCCCGACGCCCTCGGTCTTACCAAGGCCAGAAACTACGGTTATCCGGCCTTCCATGCCAAGGATAATGTCGCCATCAACGCCATCTTGCAAGAGTATGGGATCGAGCTGGTGCTGCTGGCCGGGTATCTGAAGCTCTATCAGCCGCCGACCCATCTGCAACGGGCAGTGCTCAATATCCATCCCTCTCTGATTCCGTCCTTTTGCGGGGCAGGGATGTATGGCATGCGGGTGCATCGGGCCGTCAAAGCGCGTGGGGTCAAGGTAACCGGTTGCACGGTCCACTTTGCCAACGAGGTGTACGACGAGGGGCCGATTGTGGTCCAGCACTGCGTGCCTGTTGACGAGGCCGACACGCCCGATGATATCGCGGCCCGGGTTTTTGCTGCGGAATGCGCGGCATATCCCGAGGCGATCAATGCGGTGATTGCGCAGGGCATCGATTATTTTTGGCCGTAAACTCTCTGAATACCTGGAGGTAAAAAGATGGAAAAACGGATCATGTCGGCAGAGGATATAGATCGATCATTGCACCGGATCGCCCTGCAGATCGTGGAAAATAACCACGGGGTTGCCAACCTGGCTATAATCGGCATCCATACCGGTGGGGTCTTTCTTGCCGACCGTATCCAGAAACTGATCCAGGATCGGGAAAAGATCGTGCTGCCCACCGGCACCCTGGATATCACGCTCTACCGGGATGACTGGAGCCTGGCCAGCCAGAATCCCATCGTCAAGAAAACCAGCATCGCCTTTCCCATGGAGGAGATGGTGGTGGTTTTGGTGGACGATGTTATTTTTACCGGTCGCACCATCCGGGCCGCCATGGATGCCTTGATGGACATTGGTCGGCCGCAGTGCATCCAACTGGCCGTCTTGGTTGACCGGGGTGGGCGGGAGTTGCCGATTCAGCCGGACTACGTGGGCATGGACATCCCGGTCAAGGCCGGTGAACATGTGCATGTGCGCCTTGCCGAGAAGAGCGGGGCCGATGAAATCGTGCTTGTCGGCCGGAATTAATTTTTCCGCGACGCCGACCCATGTGATAGGATATTTTCTGGAAAGTAGGCAATATGCGATACGCTCTTATTGGTCAGGGAGATCATGAGCCAGGAACCCCATTCATGTTTGGATTTGCAGCAGATCAGGCTGCGGATCAGAGAAAAGCAGCGCAGCTACGCGAGCTATAATCTGAGCCCTGCCCAGAATGACCTGTTGCGCGCCTTTTTTGATCTCGCCCAGGAATTCGACTCCAACGAGGATTTCTACCGGGTCTGCGTGGCCGCTCTTTCCGAGTTTCTCGGCTTGCACAGCCGTCTCTATCTGTTTGACAAGCAAAAGGAGAAGCTGGTTTTGGTCTGTGAAAGTCGGAAAGGCCTGCTGCCGAAACCGGCTGCTGCCCCGGCGCATGTGCGGTTGACCTTTAAAAGTTATGAGAGCGAGCACTCGCTGTTGGTGCCGATCCATTGCAAACCATCCCTTGACACACAAGATGACGAGAAGCGACCGCTCAACCTACAAGTCATGGGGGTTTTTGAGGTCTATCCTCTTGAAAAAATTTCCAAGGCGGATCGTTTCTTCCTGGGCAAATACACAAATCGCATCGGCTACAATCTGCACAATCGTCTGATTTCACACGAAAATATCAGACATCTGAGGTTCATCAACAATCTGGTGATGGACATCGAACACAACGTCATCACCCCCAATATGTATTTCAAGCATCTGTTCAATCAGCTCAAGGCCCGCATCGGGGATATCGATGAGGTGGAAAAAATGATTGCCGGGTTCAAGGCCGCCCATGGTGTGCCCAGTGGCAGCTGCGAACTGGTGATCAGCAAGGTGAGCAACCTGCACCGAAGCCTGCTTGAAAACCACCGGGAATTGTTGGAGCACCATGCCAATTACAGTCTCTTTCTGGAGAGCCTGTTCCGGCGGGATCATTTTGCCCAGGGCCGTTTCGTGCTGCGCCCCAGGAAATGCTCCATCGATCGTGAGATTGTCTCGCCGCAGCTTGATCATTTCCTGAGCAGATTCGGAGCCCGGGGGATTGCGGTGGAAAAGCCCGAGGATATGCAGGAGGAAGAACTCTTTCTGCGGGTGGATGTCGGGTTGCTTTCCCAGGTTTATGCCAATCTCTTTTCCAATGCCGTGAAATACACCGCCGAAATAACGAACCGTGACGGAAAGGTTAGAAAAGCCGTGGCCTATGGCCGCGAGTTGCTGGCTGATTATTTCGGCCCTGGCAAGCCTGCGGTCAAGTTCAACGTCTTCACCACCGGGGAGCATCTTTCCGAGGTTGAGGCGAAAAACATCTTTGCCGATGGCGTCCGGGGGAAACGGAGCCAGTCCGTACCCGGAACCGGGCATGGTCTGGCTTTCATCAAGCAGGTGGTGGAGATCCATGGCGGCGTGGCTGGCTACGAGGCCACGGAAGAGGGGAATAACTTTTATTTCATCCTGCCGTTGCCCGATCCGAACAACGTTCCCGTTGATCAAGCCTAGAGGGAACTTGCTGAGGCATGTTCCCCTTAAAGGATGATATTCTCTCCCAGCATTTCCCTGTTGTCAATCTCTGGCTCATCATCGTCAATGTCCTCTGCTTTGTCTATCAACTGAGCCTTGGTTCGAAACTGGAAGCCTTCATCGTGGCCCATGGTTTTGTTCCGGCCCGTTTTGCCGCAGAATATGCGGGAAACGCCATGTCCCTTGGCAGCTACGTCCCGATTTTCAGCGCCATGTTTCTCCATGGCGGCCTGCTCCATGTCTTTTCCAATCTGTGGATGCTGTGGATCTTTGGCAATAACGTGGAAGACCGGATGGGACATGGCCGCTATCTGCTCTTTTATCTGCTCTGCGGGGTTGCCGCGGCCTTTGCACAATTCTGGGCCAATCCCCAGGCCCAATCCCCGATGATCGGGGCGAGCGGCGCCATTTCCGGGGTGCTGGGCGCATATGTTTTTCTTTTTCCCCGTGCTCGGATTCTCACCTTTATCCCGATCTTTATCCTGTTTTATCTGGTGGAAATTCCGGCCTATTTTTTTATCGGCGTTTGGTTTCTCTTGCAGTTTATGCAAGGTGCTGCCCAGCAGGCTGCGGCGGGCAGGCTGGTTGAGGGTGGGGTGGCCTGGTGGGCCCATGTCGGCGGCTTTGTGGCCGGGGTGATGTTGCTGTATTTTTTCAAGCGAGACGGGAAAAAGACAGGGCAGGTGTGGTTGTAGTCAACTGGGTTGTGTTCTTCTGGGTTATGCGCCGCTTTTTTTGTTTTCTATATAATGGGCCGCGGCCAGGGCTGCGGTGCAGCCATCCGCCGCAGCAGTGACGATCTGTTTGGCGTATTTTTCCTTGAGATCGCCAATGGCGAAGATGCCTGGCGTGTTGGTCTCACATTTCTCATCACCAATCACATAGCCGTTGGCATTCATTCGGGTGCCAGCCGGAACCAGGGCATTGTTCGGCTCAAAACCGATAAAGACGAAGACCCCGTCGGTGGCAAGAGTGGCGGTGGCACCATCCAGGGTATTCTTGGTGATCACCCCGTTCACCCCCTGGGCATCCGCCTGGATCTCCGTCAGCACCGTGTTCCAGAGCACAGTGATCCGTTTTTCGTTCAGCACCCTCTTCTGAAGAATCATCCCGGCCCGGAAGGCATCCCGCCGATGGGCGATGTACACTTGCTTGGCCAGCTTGGCCAGGTACAGGGATTCCTCCAGGGCGCTGTCGCCTCCGCCCACCACCACCACGGTTTTGTCGCGGAAAAAAAAGCCGTCGCACACCGCGCAGTAGGAAACCCCCTTGCCATAATATTGATCCTCCCCTGGAATGCCCATCTTTTTGGGGCTGCCGCCGGTGGCAAGGATAACCGCGTGGGCCGTAAATGCCTCGCCGTTATCCAGGGTGACGGTGTGAAGGCTAAGTCCCGGTTCAACTCCAACAACCTCACGGTTCATCACCTCAAGACCATAGGCAGCGGCATGCTGGGAAAATTTCAGGGCCAGTTCCGAGCCGCTGATCTTTTCGGTGCCGGGCCAGTTCTCCACCTCGTCGGTATTGTTCAATTGGCCGCCGGGGATGCCTTTTTCGATGAGGACTGTTTTCAGGGCGGCCCGTTGGGCATAGATGCCTGCGGTGTAGCCGCCTGGGCCGCCGCCGATGATGATAAGGTCGTGGGGTACTGTTTCGGCCATGGGGAACTCCTGTGACGAGGGAAGGGGGTTGGGAAATGTTTTTTTTACTATACATGAAATGTGGTGGGGAACAAGGAGGATGCTATGGAAACAGATTCAGTGTATGGACAGGCAAATCTTGCTGATCCTCTGATTATCAGGTAAATAATTTTGTGAGTCAGCGAGTAAGTGAGCAGGGCGGCACAGGATGGATCGTGCACCTGTTCTCCCGTTGTTTGTCGTGTATGGATGCGATTTTTTTCCGTCAGATCAAGGAGATTGCTTCGATGCAGTATCGAACGCGCCGGACCCTGGCTATGGCCATGGGCATTTTTCTCACCACGGGCCTGCTCTGGCTCCAGTTTGCCAGGCCTATATGGTCCGGCGATCTGTTGCAGCGGCTGGAGCTGATGGCCTTTGATATCCGCCTGCGAGTGGTCAAAGATATTGCCCCCGGATCCTCCGCCAACGAGGCTGCAACCAAGGTGGTCATCGTTGACATCGATGAGCGGTCCCTCACTGAGCACGGGCGCTGGCCGTGGTCTCGGGCCAAGGTCGCGACGCTGGTCGAGCGGCTCGCCCAGGCCGGCGCCGCAGTGGTCGCCTTTGACGTGATGTTCTCCGAGCCGGAGGTCAACCCGGCCATGGAGGTGGCGAGTTTTCTGAAAAAGCAGGGAGAAGGTAGCCATGCCCTTGCTGCGGAGCTTGCGCGGCTTGAGGAGAGTTTTGATCGCGATCGCCTGTTCGCCAGGGCTTTGAGCCGCAAGGAAGTGGTGCTGGGCTACACCTTTCAGCCCCGTGAACCCCAACGGATCGGGGCCTTGCCCCAGCCGCTCACGGTCGCCAATCCCCAGGTCATCTCCCAATCCTCCCTCGCCGCCATGCGCGGCTACACGGCCAATCTGCCCATCCTGGCCCAAGCGGCCCTTGGCTGCGGTTTTTTCAGCCTGAATCCCGATCTCGACGGGGTGGTGCGGCGCGCGCCCCTGGTGGCCCGGTACAACGACCAGCTTTTTTCCTCACTGGCCCTGGAGACCCTGCGGCATTTTCTGCTGGTGGATTCGGTCAGGCTGCACACCAGCCTGATCAACGGTCAGGAATCGGTTGAGGGTGTCGAGCTTGCGGGCTTCGCCACCATCCCCACCGATGCCGACGGGCAGATGATCGTGCCCTATCTCGGCCCCCAAGGCAGCTTTCCCTACGTCTCAGCCAGCGCGGTATTGGCCGGGACTGTGCCGGCCAGCCAGATGGAGGGGGCCATCGTTCTGGTGGGGACCACCGCGCCCGGCCTCTTCGACCTGCGCTCCACTCCGGTGCAGGCTGTGTACCCAGGGGTGGAGATCCAGGCCAATCTGATCGACGCCATTCTTGCCAAGCGTTTTTTGGTGCAGCCGGCCTGGGCCCAGGGTGCGGATTTCGTGGTGATGGTGGTTGCCGGGCTGGCCCTGGCTTTGGCCCTGCCGTTTTTTGTTCCGCTCTGGCAGATGCTCTGGACATTTGCCGTGGCTGCCGCGCTGGTGCTGGGCAATCTTTTTCTTTGGAAACAGGGGCTGGTGCTGTCTCTGGCAATGCCGTTGATCCTGATCGCGCTGCTCGCCATCTGCAACCTTGCTTACGGTTTTCTGGTTGAATCCCGCTCTCGCCGCCAGCTCAAAGGGATGTTTGGCCAGTACGTGCCGCCTCAGATCGTGCAAGAGATGAGCGAAAATCCACAGAATTACAGCTTTGATGGGGAAACCCGGGAGCTGACCGTCTTGTTCGCCGATATCCGCGGCTTCACCACCCTGTCGGAGGCCCTTGCTGCCAGTGATCTCAAGAAACTGCTCAACCGTTATTTTACGCCCATGACCAGGATCATCTTTGAAACGCGCGGCACCATCGACAAATATGTGGGGGATCAGATCATGGCTTTCTGGGGCGCGCCGGTGCCGGACGTACATCATGCAGGTCAGGCCATCGAGGCGGCCCTGCGGATGCTTAAGGAAACTGAGCGGCTACAGCGGGATTTCTTGGTAGAGGGCCTGCCCCGAATCGCCATTGGCATTGGGATCAACACTGGCTCGATGAACGTGGGCGACATGGGTTCGGAGTTCCGTCGCGCTTACACCGTGCTGGGCGATGCCGTCAACCTCGGCTCCCGGCTGGAGGGCACTACCAAATACTATGGGGTTGGACTGGTGGTGGGTGAGACAACCAAGACAGCGGCAGACGATGGTTTTGTCTTCCGGGAGCTAGATTTGGTGCGGGTTAAGGGCAAGGCCCAGGCCATTCGGGTGTATGAGCCGGTTTGCCGAGCAGGGGAGGCTGGCGAGGCATTGTTGCGGGAGCTTGGTGACTACCAACAGGCTTTGGTCGCGTTCCGAGCTCTGCGCTGGGAGGAGGCGCGGGCCGGGTTCACCCGGCTACGGGATGGTGATCCGGACCGGCGCTTGTATGAGATCTATCTCGAACGGATTAAGGCGCTCGTCGCCGATGATCCCGGAGAAGGATGGGACGGGGTGTACGACCGCAAAGAGAAGTAATCGTTGTGGCATTCCCCAAGCGTTGAGTTATCGTGCGGGACCTGCGGCGAAACTTCGAGCCAGCAAGTTCAACATGCTGCCAGTTTTCGGATGCCAGTGTTCAGCCGCGTGACGATTCTTGCAACAAATCCACTAGTTACATTGCACCGCTTGGGTGGAGGGAGGCTTGGCCGGAATCTCGATCCCTTTCCCTTCAGACGGACCTGTCTGCTCTGTCTGTCCGCCTTGGCTACCTTGCCCCGGCTTCTCGCCCTGTTTCCCGGAGGTAGGCGCGCCTTTATCCTTGCCTTCCGTGGGCTTCATGGTGAGGGCTCCCTTGATGGACGGGTCGGCAATCAGGATCGGCGGTGGTTCCGGCAGCCGGACGGTGACCTTGGCTGGGCTGGTGAAGCCGTATTGGCCCGGCCCGAACTGCTGTGCTCCCACCTGGGTATGGCCCACATTGGTGCCGGTATAGAGGCCGTCCGCCGGAGCGCTGACCCCGATATTGGTGAGATCTAGACAGTCGCCGGCGCAGAAGCGGCCTTCATGATCGGTGCCGCGGATGCCGATGGTGGCCACCGGGGTCTCGATTTTTACCTTGTCCTTGTTGGCTTGGCCGATGGCGCCGGTGACGGAACGGAAGCCGCCCCTGACCAGGGAGAATTTACTCTCATCCTGTTGGCTGTTGCCGGTGTGCTTGTAAGAATCGATCACGAAACGGGTGGAGGGCCGCAGAAAAATCATGCCCTCGTCGCTGAAGACGATGCGCACCCTGGAGTTGGGGCCGGTGCTGATGATGTCGCCGCTGAAGATTGGAGCGTCCTTGTCCAGGGTGCGGATGGCGCCATCGGCTCCGGCCACGGTTACTTGGCCGACCACGGCGTCAACCTTGCCAGCGGGTTGGGCTGCCTGCACCATCCTGGGAAAAGATATCGATAGCAGGACAAGGATAAAGATGATGAGGTTGAGCCGAAAAAGTCTCTGCAAGGTGCTGGGGGGGGGCTGTTTTTCATCATTTGCACACCATGTTTTGGCCGGCAACGCCGCCGCCATTGAGGTCGAAGATCGGTTGTTTGGCCAGGGGGAGTTCCTGGGAGGTATTCCCCGCCGTTACCCCTTTTCCCTTCCCTTCCTTGTTTTTTTCGTTTTCAGAATTTCCGGTTGAACCAGAAGTGCTCTGCTGGTCGGATGATGGGGTAGCAGCGGGGAGCGGAGTACCCATGTTCACCGCTGCCGTTTGTATTGGAACGATCGGCTCTACGGTAACCACGGCCAGGATGGTTGCCACCATCTCTGCGGGTGGCGTTTCAAGCAGCACCGGCGGCAAAACTGCCGTACATCCCGGCAGGGTCGGGTTAGTGGCACAGTCTGCCAGTGTGGGTAGAATAGCGGTGCATCCAGGAAGGGCAGGGTTGGTGGTGCAGTCTGCCAAGGGCGGTAGCACAGCCGAGCAACCTGGGGCGGTCGGGTTGGTGGTGCAAGTGCTAATAGACGGTAATACCGCAGTACAACCCGGCGCGGTGGGAGTTGCAGTACAGGTGGCGATGGTGGGCAGCACAGCCGAACAGCCAGGAGCGGTCGGCGTTGCGGTACAGGTGCTTATGGTGGGCAATACTGCGGTGCAACCAGGAAGAGCAGGGTTGGTGGTGCAGTCTGCCAAGGGCGGCAGCACCGCCGAGCAGCCTGGGGCGGTCGGGTTGGTGGTGCAGGTGCTGATAGACGGTAATACCGCAGTACAACCCGGCGCGGTGGGGGTTGCGGTACAGGTTGCCAATGTCGGGAGAACAGTGCTGCAGCCTGAAAGGGTTGGGTTGGCTGTGCATTGGTCAATGGTTGGCGGCGGAGGGGGAGGCGGTGGGGCTGTGGCAGGCGGATACGGCCGAACCGTCACTGTTCCCATGGAGCTCGTTGCAGTCACGGAAGACGCCTGGGCATCAAGATCAATGTTGTTGTAAGCCGAGATATCTAAGGTGCCTACAGTTACATTATTAACGCCAGCCCCGTTTCCGTCCACAATCGCTCCGCCGGAAGTTAAAAACACCTGGCCGGTTCCTGCGGTGACCGGCTCGTTCAGGGTAATGCTCGAGGCAGAGGTTAGCGTGATGTTTTGATTGTTGGTATTGAGTCCGGAGATGGTGGTTGAGCCCTCTGTTCCCGAAACGGTCTTGATGCTTGTCCCGCTATTGACGGCAATGGTTCCTGTCACCGACTGGGCCGCGATCTCGTTGATGCTGTTGTTGTTGGGAAGATTGATGTTGCCGTAGGCGAGCATCCCGAGCGTTTTGGCTGCGATTGTGCCTGTGCCGCCAGACGTCTGGGTAATGCTACCCCCTGTTCCCATGAGGAGTTCTGTCGTGGGCCGGGAAATATTCGCATTCAAAGCCACGGTGATATTGCCAGTGGGCGATTCTGTGATTGGATCCCCAAGCAAAAGACGCGGGGTTATCATGCATGATTCATCAAGGTCGGTGGCATCTGGAATGCTGAAGGCTGTCCCCAGACTGCCTCCGATTAGCATGGGGCGGCCGCTCGTATAAGGACTCAGATAGATCTTGCTGGCTGTTATAGTTCCCGTTGCCGGAATGGAAAAACTGCCATCCGCCATGATGTCTGCAACCCCTGTTGCTGTAATGGCGGCAGTGCCGGTAATTCCCACCATGCCTGTGGTCGCCTGATCGGCAAGCAGGAAGCAATTACCCCCGGAGATGTTCGCTGAGGTTGTAAGATTCGCTCCTTGCAAATCAATATCACCAGTCCCGGCGTTGATAGCGCCGGAAACCGTAAGATCTGCCCCGATCATACGCAGCCATACCGGCTGATCGGAGGTGGTGATCCCGGTAAAATTCAAGGCGGCTTTATCTTGAAAATCTAGTGGGCCAGTGAGAGTCCCGGTTATCTTCAGAAAGGAGACACTGTTGTTGCCGTCAGGGAGAGAAACCGAACCGGTGGTGACTACCTCCAGTCCCTTGCCTGTTGGGACAGAGACGGGAGCTCCGGTCGTTACCCCTACATCCTGGGAGATGGAAGGGCCGGTGAGGACCACGGCATATGTGTCGGGCAATAAAGCATTGGTGTGCTGTACGCCTTTGAGACCGTTTACCGTTGAAAGAAGCAATCCGTAGGCGCTGGTATAGGCAAAGGTGTCGCCTGTTGCAGCTCCGGTGGCTTTGCCGGCAATAACGCCGGTATTATTGTTTTGCGTCAGGGCGACCTTGGTTCCCTCGGCATAGACCGCCTTGTTACCAAGAAGAGCGCTTGCGGATTGGGTGAGAGCTCCGGAGCTGATGAGACTCAAAACCCCGTCTGGAAACGCTGGATCGTATGTGCCGGAGGTATAGATACTGATGCCGTTGAGGCCGTCAATTCCGGCACCGATATTTAACGCACCGTTCTTGAAACTGAAATTTTTGTTTGTGTGGGTCGCGTCACCAATGCCTGCGGCCAGATTGGTCACCGAGTTGGCAACGGTATCAAGGGTGACGTCGCCCAACGCCTTGATCGCCAGGTTGGTTTCGGTGATGGTCCCTGCCACGGCTTGCGTGATGGTCCCTCCTGATTCCAGACTGAGGGTGGAGGTGCCGCTGGGTGCAATGGCGGCGCTAACATTGAGTCCGTCTGCTGTTACGGCGCCGAGGCGCAGTATCCCTGCCGTGACCCGATTCAGTTCATTGGTGGAAAGCTCGAGGGTGGTTGCGGTGTTATCCACAACGCTTCCCAGGTCTATCCCCCAGCCGCTTTGGTAGGGGGAAATCCAGGCCAAGCCAGCGCCGGCATTGACAGTGGCGGGTGAGCCGCTGGTATCGATGCTTACCCGGTTGGCCCTGAAGGTAATATTTGCACCGGATAACGTGACATTGCTCGGCACCGACAGCAGGTTGCCTGCGGAGAGGCCAAGGCTTGCGTTGCCGGTGTTAATGTTGGTCGCGGTGAGATTGTTCGAGGCGACAATGTCTACCGGTGTCCCGACCCCGCTGGTAAAAACCGACTGCAACGTGGCGTCGCCAATATGGTTGAGATATACGGCATTGGGGCCGTTTGCATTGAATCCGATGTTGATGTTGGCGTTGCCGCTGCCCCCGATCGAACTGGTGTTGAGCGGGCTGACGGCAGAGGTGCCGACAGGACCCGTACTGCCATTTGATTGCAAGGTAATGGTGTCGGAGGTGATAAGGCCGCCGACAGGGGTTGTGATGTCGTAGGCGCCGACGGTGTTCAGTGTGACGCTGCCACCGGGGGACGAGGTAACCGCTCCGCCAATGGTAAGATAACCGCTGGCGGTCGTGCTGATCGTCACCACATTCCCGGAAATGACACTTCCGGCCCCAGACTGGAATGTCCCTGCCGAGGAAGCCTGAACAGTGCCTGATGTGCTGATGGTTTTGCTTGCGGCAACAGTGATGCCAGCCCCCGTGGAAGTGAGAGAAACCCCTCCGGTGCTGCTATTGGTAATGTCGGCGTTGACGGCGATGATCCCGTCAGTTTCCAAGGACAGAGAGTTAACCGAATTCCAACCTATAGCATCGGTCACGGTGATAGTGCCCCCGCCTCCGGTTGTAGTCTTGATAAGAACATTGGTATCCAGAAGGCCGCCAGCACCGGTGATAGTTGCTGGAGAAATATCGGTTGAAGAGGCAGGGTCAAAAATACCGCCAGAAAGCGTACCGACTCCGCTGGAGACAATATTGATGGCTATCGGGTCAAGTAACCAGAGTCCTGTTTTTCCGTAAGGTGATGAGGTGTTAACCTGGACGCCATCCACAGAGAGATAGTGTCCCGAGGTTTCCACGAGGCCCCCGGCCCCTCCGTCCTGTCCGCCTCTGGCGCTGATACGGCCAAAGGCGCGGGTGGTGTTGTCCGCCCAGACAATCACCTTGCCGCCATCGCCGTTGCCGGTGGCATCGGCCTTGATCGCCGTATCTTTGCCGACGTAGGTAGCGGTGGCGTTCTGGATCGCGGGGTTCTTGCCCTGATAGTCGCCGCCGATCAGCGTCGTGCCGCCGCCATTAGCGCCGGAGACATCCACCACCGCCTTATCAAGAAGCCCCACATTTTCACCCAGCATTCGAACGTTGCCGCCGGTTTCTCCACTATGCAAGCCCGATGCATCCAGTGTGCCGGTATTGGCCACAATGCCGGTAGTGCCGCCGTGCAGGATGATCTCCCCGTTTCGTTCTTCGATGGAGCGGGCCTGGACAAGACCCGTATTGTTCACCACCGTGCCGGCAAGTTCATTGGCTACTCTGGCGGTCATTACCACCTGGCCGCCGTCTGCCGCTATGGCGCCGAAGTTTGCCACCCCGGCGCGCCGGGCAAGACTGGCTTGATCCACGGCCAAGCCGATCAGCTGGTCGCCGTCCAGATCAAGGGTAAAACGGTTACCCGATGCAAGAGCCACCTTGCCCAGACGGGCCTGGATCACCCCGGAGTTTGTAGCGTAATCTCCGGCCAGCACGATGTAGCCGCCATCGTTTGCCTGAAGATTCCCCTGGTTAATAACTTGCGCCTCCGGCAGTTCATTTTCTGTCTGGCTGAAAGAGTACCGGCCAGCCATAAAATCGGTGTTGCTGATTTTGTGGCTGGTGGCCAGCAGACCCTGGACGCTGACCTGGGAGCCGGGAGCAAAGAGGACACCAGCCGGGTTGACCAGAAAGATCTGACCGTTGGCGGTAAGACTCCCGAAGATCCGGCTGGGGTCGTTGCCCAGCACCCGGTTCAGGGTCACGCTGCTGGCATCGGGCTGCTGGAAGCGGACCATTTCCGGGCCAGCGATGGAGAAGTTCTGCCAGTCGATGACCGCTTTCTGGCTCTGCTGGGTAATCTGGGTGGTGACCGCGTTGGGCCGGGTGATAATGGCGCTACCCGCGGTCACCTGCTCGCCTGCCGGACCGGCCAGGGCTGTGGCCGGCAGGATTAGGGAGAGGGCCAGCAACCCTCGGCGGTACGGGAAGTTGGGAGCCAACCGGGAAAGACGCCGCAGCATGCCGGTTGATTGCAGGGCACGCCGGTGTCTGCCGGGGTGGTTTTGCCAGGAGTGGAGGAGGGAGGAGAAGTTCCAGAAACAGAGATGGCGGTTCATTCGTTTGGTGCGCATGATCTTGTCCCCCCCCTTAAACTTAATACATGGCGGTAAAGGTGACCCAGAGCGGGGCGTCGTAGCCGTCGCCAGGGTCATTGCCGTCAATGGGCTTGGCCCACTGCAGGTCAAGGCTATACTTGCCGGCCACTGAGACGGTCATGCCGATCCCGGCTGAGGCAAGGCTGTCGGAACGGCGGCCATCGGGAAGGGGTTGTTCGTAGTGAACCTCGCCGGCATCGACGAAACCGCGCAGCAGGAGGTCGGCATGATCAAAGCCAATGTGACGCCGCAGTTCCAGGCTGCCCATGGCGCCTTGGTCGCCCCGCAGTTGCGAGCTGACAAAGCCCCGGACGTTGGTTGGGCCGCCAATGCTGTACTTGTTGGAGTCCGGCAAGGGATCGGTGCTGTATACCGCCTCGCCACGCACCACCGCGCTCCAGTTCTGGTCGAAAAGATGTTCGTAGTCGCCGTGCAGTTCGAGTTTGGGCGGCAGGGCCTCGTTGTTGGTGCCGTCAGAGTTGTTTCGGAAGTTGGTGGAAAACAGGCCGGAAAGGTTGGCCAGCCCGCCCGAAGCGTTGCGAAGGCTGTAGTTCAGCCCGGCCTCAAGGTAGTCGATTGTGTCGTCGTTGAGGGGGATGTCCCGCATGTCGGACTGGCCTCGGACATGGGCTCCGGCCAGGGTCCAGGAAAGGTTGGTCCGGCGGCTCCGGATGATCGGGTGGCTTATCTGCATGCGGGCTGTTTCGCTGACCCCTGCGATGTCGAGGGCGGCGAAGTCCTCGCCCACATCGTACTCGGCCCTGGAATAGCTCAGGTTGATCCTGGTGCCGTCATTCAGGATCGGAAAGCCGTAGCTCAATCGTCCTTGGCGGAGCAGGCTGTGCTGGGAGCGGGTATAGCCAAGGCCCAGCACATCGCCGAGTTTAAAGGGATTGTTGATGGTGAAATCCGCGCCCAACCGCCACTGGCCGATGACTTTGCGGCCCTGGTTGTCCAGCGTTGCGCTGGCCGCCACCGGGGTTTCCTCCATGCGCAGATTGATGTCTGTGGTGCCGTATTCTTCGCCTGGCATCAGCACCGAGCGGGCCACAAGGCCGGGCAGGTCGTTGAGCAGCAGCACCTCGCGTTCCAGGTCCGCAAAGCGCAGGATGGTTCCTGGCTTGAGCTGGTCGAGCTGATCGGTGAGGAAGTCGTCATCATAGCGTTGATTGTCTAAAAAAACCAGATGGCCGACTCTGCCTTCCACCACCTCCAGCCGAAGCACCCCATCGAGCATGCGTTGGGCCGGAACCGTGACCGTGGTCAGGCTGTAGCCATGGGTCTGATATAAGTCGGTGAGCCGGTCGGCTAGCCCGTAAATCTCGGTGAGGGTCAGGTCAGTGCCCTCCCGGTCGGCGATGAGGGCTAGGAGTTCTGTTTCTGTGAAGACGGTGTTGCCGGTGATGGTGAAATGATCGATCTGCACCCGGCGTTCGTCTGGAGGGGATACGGGCCGGGGCGGCGGGGGAGGCTGCATCTCGGGCAGGGAAATATCCTTGTCTGGCTGCGCTGGACGGGGGCGGAGGGTTTCTTCCACAGCCCCGGGGGTGGGAGGCTGGGCCAGGACTGCCGGGACCGGAGCAAGGGCAAGCAGGGCCAGGGAAAGGCGGGCAGCGGCATGGATAGTTGATTGGACAGGTCGGATACGGGACATCTTTTCTCCTTCACTCGGAAAAACTGTGTACTGCCTTTGAAGCGGGAGTCGGGAACTTTTCTGTGGGCAATTCGGACGGAGTATTATTGTGAAACGCTCACGCCAGATGTGCGGGAATTCCTTGATAAGCCGAAGTTTTTATTCTGCCCAGAATGTCTAAAGATTATACAGAATAAAGCTTGGTTGCAAGCCCTTTATTTATGCGTTGGTGCCAGGCTCGCGACCTTGTTGGCGAAGGGGGCTCGATCTGGTATGATGGGTTTCCTGGGGTATTTTCCCGTGGCGGGCGAGAGAAGAAAATACGGAGGCTGGCCGTGTTGTTGACTGATTGCAAGCAAAAGCTCGAGCTGGAGTACCCCTGTTCGTGGGTATACAAGATTATCGGCAGGGAGCAGGAGGAATTGCGGGCGGCCATCGCCGAGGTTGTTCAGGCGCGGGAATGTCTGGTGTCCCTGTCCAATTCGAGTAGCGGCGGTAAATACGTCTGTCTGGACGTGGAGCTTGTCGTGCTCAGCGCCGAGGACCGTGAATGCCAGTATTGCGCCTTTAAGGGGCATCCGGCGGTGGTCATGGTGCTGTAGCATTTTGTCGCGCCGCACCTGTTGGCGCGGTGCGGGCTGTTCTTACCCCACCACCTCGAAGCCGATGGCGGCGATGGCTTTTTTGATGGCATCCATGGGCACATCCTTGCTCTGGTTGAAGCTGGCCTCGCCTTTGTCCAGAGCGATGGTTACATTGCTGATGCCGTCGATGGCGTTGAGTGCGGTGGTGACCGAGGCAGCACAATGGCCGCAGCGCATACCTTTGATCTGGATGGTTGGCATGGGGGACTCCTGTAAAGAGTTTAGAGTGTTAAAGTTAAAAAATTACTGGCCGTAAATGGTTTTTACTGTTGATGGACTCGTAATAATTTTGAATTTGCTTTAAGCAAGTGCTTCGACAGGCTCAGCACGAACGGAATATACAAGACATAGAGAAAACACCGTTCGCCCTGAGCCTGTCGAAGGGCCGTTGTTACGAGTTGATCATCGTTGCATGCAATTTACTGTGAAAGGATCAAACAATCAATACCGGAGCAATGTACACATGACACCGTCAACCGAAAAGCAGCGGGTCGCCATCCGGGGCATGCACTGTGCCTCCTGTTCTGCCCGCATCGAAAAAGTACTTGCAGGCACCGAGGGCATCCGGTCGGCAGCGGTGAATCTCGCCGCCGAGAGTCTGGAGGTGGAATGGGAGTCGGGTCGGCTCAGCCTTGCGGATATTGCCGGTATCGTCAAGGGGCTTGGCTTTGAGTTGGTGCTGCCGGAAAAAGACGTCAGGTTGACGTTGGCCATTGCAGGCATGACCTGCGCCTCCTGTGCCGCCCGGATCGAAAAGGTGGTGGGGGACATGGCCGGGGTGCGGACCATGCAGGTGAATCTGGCCACGGAGTCGGCAGTGGTGGTCTTTGATCCCGAGGTTGCCAGCCAGCGGCAGATCCGTGAAGCCATCGAGCGCCTTGGCTTTAAGGCCCAGGCGGCCTCGTTGGCCGGGGGCTCGGATTTTGAGCGCCAGCAGGAGGAGGCCATCATTCGGCTTGCTGCCATGGCAAAGCGCCTCTATCCCGCCTTTACCTTTGCTGTTTTGCTGCTGCTTCTTTCCATGGGCGAGATGGCCGGGCTGCCGTTGCCCTCGTTTCTGGCTCCCCATCAGTCGCCGTTCACCTATGCTTTTGTCCAGTTTCTTCTGGTCTTGCCGATCATGTGGTCGGGCCGGAATTTTTATCTCCTTGGGTTTCCGGCTCTCTGGCGCAGGGCGCCCAACATGGACTCGCTCATTGCCATCGGCACCGGTGCCGCCTTTGTTTATAGCACTTGGAATCTGATCGAGATCGGCCTGGGCATCGAGGTCATGGCCAGGGTCATGGATCTCTATTTTGAGTCGGCTGGCGTGCTCATCGCCTTGGTTTCTCTGGGCAAGTTTCTGGAGGCCCGTTCCAAGGTACGCACCTCGGATGCCATCCGTCAGCTCATGGCCCTGGCTCCGGAGGAGGCCACCTTGTTGGTGCCTGGGGCTGAGGCTGAGGCTGAGGAACAGAAAAAGATTCCCGTGGCCGAGATCGAGGTGGGCGATATCCTGCTGGTCAAGCCGGGTGAGCGCATTCCCGTTGACGGCTCGGTGGTCAAGGGCCGTTCCAGTGTGGACGAATCCATGCTCACCGGCGAATCCCTGCCGGTTTCCAAGGAGGTCGGCGATCCGGTGGTGGGTGCCACCTTGAACAAGAACGGCCTCTTACAAGTGCGGGCTGAGAAGGTGGGGCAGGACACGGTGCTGGCCCGGATCATCACCATGGTCCGCGAGGCCCAGGGCTCCAAGGCGCCCATTGCCAATCTGGCGGACCGTATCAGTCTGTATTTTGTGCCCACTGTTATCGTCCTGGCCATTGTTGCCGGGCTGGCCTGGTATTTCATCGGCCAGGTCGAGTTTTCCTTTGCTCTGCGTATTTTTATTGCCGTGCTGGTCATCGCCTGCCCTTGCGCCATGGGTCTGGCCACCCCGACCTCGATCATGGTCGGCACCGGGCGAGGCGCCCAGTTGGGGGTGCTGGTGAAAAGCGGCGAGGCCTTGGAGATGGCGCAGAAGATTGATGCCATCGTCTTTGACAAGACCGGCACCCTGACCCATGGTCGTCCGGAATTGACCGACATCCAAGCCGTGGCGCCGGGGATAGATGTCCCTCATATCTTGTCTCTGGCGGCCAGTGCCGAGAGCGGCTCGGAACATCCCCTGGCCGAGGCCATTGTCAACGCAGCCAGGGAAAAAGAGCTGACCCTGGCAGAGCCTTCCCATTTCGAGGCGTTTCCCGGTCGCGGTATCCGGGCCATGGTGCGGGGTGAAAATGTGCTGCTCGGCAACCATGAGTTCATGGTGGAGCAGGATGTTACAGGGCTGGGCCTGGTGGTTGAGCAGATTGTCCATGGCTTTGCCGGGGATGGCAAAACTGCGCTGTACTGTGCGACGGATGGCAAGCTGGTTGCGCTTTTGGCCATTGCCGATCGCTTAAAAGCCGAGGTGCCCGCGACCATCAGCGCTTTGGAGCAGATGGGGATCAAGATCTTCATGCTCACCGGCGATAATGAGATTACGGCCCGGGCCATCGCTGCCCAGGCTGGAATCAGCGAGGTCTTTGCCCAGGTGCTGCCGGATCAGAAGGTGGAAAAGGTGGCGGCCTTGCAGGCAGAAGGGTTTAGGGTCGCCATGGTGGGCGACGGCATTAACGATGCCCCGGCCCTGGCCAAGGCCGATGTGGGCATTGCCATGGGCACCGGCATCGACGTGGCCATTGAGTCCGGCGATATCGTGCTGATGAAGGGCCATCTCTCCGGCCTGTTGACCGCGCTTTCGCTCAGTCGGGCCACTATGCGCAATATCAAGCAGAATCTCTTTTGGGCCTTTATTTACAACATCATCGGCATTCCGGTGGCCGCAGGGGTGCTGCATCTTTTCGGCGGGCCGACCTTAAACCCCATGATCGCTGGGGGGGCCATGGCCATGAGTTCGGTTTCCGTGGTCTCCAACGCCCTGCGCCTGCGTTTTTTTACCCCGCCTGGTCATCATCGGGGGTAATAGGCATCGGTTTAAAATAGGGGTAAGCACAGCATCGTCTTGACAATTTTTTGAAACCTTGCGTAGATTGTAGTACTGGCTGTGGTGTTTGCGGTCGGCTTATCCGTTTTTATCGTGTTTGGTTCGAGAGGAGCATTTCAATGAGAAAGTTTGTTGCAACAGCGGTGATTATTGCCTCTGCCTGCGGAGTTTTTGGCGGCAGGGAGATTCGGGCGGAAGACACAACCAGCCATGCGGTGCACAAGGGGGACACCCTCTGGGACTTGAGCGGGGGCTATCTCAATGATCCACTGCTCTGGCCCAAGATTTGGAAGATCAACCCCTGGATTGCCAACCCCCATTGGATCAAACCGGGTCAAGTGGTCAAGATTCCAGTCCTGGCAAAGGCTCCGGTCAGGGAAGTGGCGACGGTCAGTAATGTCGGCCCGGTGGAATCCGGATCTTCAGCCCTTGCCCGAGCAGGCTTGGCTTCGTCCTCCGAGCCGCTGCCCATCGTGGTGGTAAAAAAAGATCTGCCCTTGTCCGGTGATAAGGCCAAGGCGGTTCAGATGATTGATCCGGCCCAATATTACGACCGGGGAATCGGCATGCTCACCAACGAGATCCCCAACGAGGGTAAGGTGCTGGGCACCGAACAGGGTTGGCAGAGCGCGGCTCTCGGCGAGACCATTTTGATCTCTGCCCCTGGCGCCCAGGTTGGTCAGCAGTTCGGCGTGTACCGAGACATGGGCAAGGTCGAGTCTCTGGGGTATTTCAGCCTGAGTCCCGGTCATCTGCTGGCGGACATTGCCGTTGTCGAGGTTGTTGCCGCAGACGCCGTCAAGCAGCAGGGGATTATCCGGCGTGCCTATGCCGAAGTGAGAACCGATGACGTTCTGGGACCGCTTCCGGAGCGGCCCACGGTTTCCGTGCGACCGGCCCCGGCAGCCGCTGTTACCGGCGCGGTGGTGGCGTTTCAGTTCATGCGTCAGCTTGCCGGGCCAGATGATATTGTTTATCTGAATATCGGTGCGGATCAAGGGCTTGCGCCCGGAGACCTGTTGTCGGTGGCAGCAGAGGATAAAGCCGAGGGCCGGAATTCCGGGGAAATCATGATTCTGCGGGTTTCGGCAACCACTGCGGCTGCGGTGGTGACGAAACGAAGCGGCCACGAAGTGCGCCGAGGGGATGTGGTGGGACTGCCGGTTTTGTAGAATCCGCCGTTGTTTTTGTTTTGTTCTTGGGAATCAAAGAGGGGGACTGTTGGGGGGGAGGGCGCTGTTTTGCAGTCTAACAATTCTCACAATAAGGTGAAGCCCCATGAGTACCGCAAAAAAATCCGCTGTTTCCTTGGCCGGTCTGCTGGAACTGGTTGAGACATCGACCATTGCCTCCATCAAAGGAACGGTGGGCGGGATATTGACCCTTATCAGCGATCCTGCCGCCACTTCCGCTGATTTTATTCAGTTTATTCAGCTTGATCCCCCGTTGGCGGCAAAGATCCTTCGGGTTACCAATTCATCGTATTACGCCCCCACGCAAACCATCAGCGACATCCACCAGGCCCTGATCTGGATTGGTTTTGACACGCTCAAAGAAATTATCCTCACCCAGAAGATGAGCGAACTTTATGGCGGCGGCGCGCCTGTTGACGGCTATTCCCGGCTCCTTTTGTGGCGGCACAGTCTGGCTGTCGCCCTTCTTGCCAAGGCGATCTACAGCCGAGAGTTCAGCGAAAAGGCAAACAGCGCTTATGCCGCAGGCTTGATGCACGACATCGGGGTCATTGTGGAAGACCAGCTTCTGCACCAGGAATTCGCGCAGTTGGTCCAGACCTTAGGGAATACGCCCCAGGTCCTGTCCGTTGGCGAGATTGCGGTCTTCGGTTTCGACCATGGGATGGTGGGCAAGGGCTTGGCCGAGAACTGGAATTTCCCGCCCGAACTCACGGAAGGTATTGGTTTTCATCACAATCCTGATGGCGCACGGGAAGAGCACCGCCTGTTTGCGAAAACAATTTTTATCGCCGACTATCTCATGTCCGAGCACTATGGCTATGTGACCATGCCACCCCCCGATCGGGAAATCTTAGAGCGGCATGTCAAGGATATCGGTCTGCCGTGGGATGTCTTGCAGGCCAGCGTTGAGCAGGTCAGGGAAGATATGGAAAAGATCGAGCAGGGTGGGGCATACCAGGTTGCCTGACCGTTTGTTCGAGAAGTCGAGGGATGCCCCCCCGGTTTCTGGTGTTAGTAGAGAGGGGTGCTTTACGTTGGACTTAGCGGTTGTCTGCCATCAGCCTAGCCACTGAATCCCAGATCCGGTGGGCGGTTTCTTCCTTGCTCAGTAGCGGCAATTCTTCCTGTGCTCCATTGCGGTCAAGCAGGGTGACTCTGTTGGTGTCTGTGGCAAAGCCGGTTTCTGTTCCGCCAATATCGTTGACCACGATTAGATCAAGATTTTTCTCCTTGAGCTTTCTGGCCCCTTCCTTGAGATGATCTCGGCTCTCTGCGGCAAAGCCGACGAGCAGCGGGGATCTTTGTCTGCGGTTACCCAGTTCCTTGAGGATATCCGGATTGGCGACCAGCGGCAGGGAGAGCGCGGCCTGTCCTTTTTTTACCTTGTGAGACTCTTTTTCTGCGGGCCGGTAGTCGGAAACAGCCGCAGCCTTGACGACAATGGTGGCCGCATCGAGACAGCGCATGACCTCTGTCTGCATTTCCACGGCAGAGGTGACTTGGATGCATTGTACCCCCGGCGGGGCGGTCAGGGCGGTGGGCCCGCTGATCAGGGTGACCGTTGCCCCCCGTTGCCTGGCCGTGGCCGCAAGGGCATAGCCCATCTTGCCGGTGGAGGGATTGCTCAAGAAGCGGACCGGATCGAAGGCCTCCCTGGTGGGGCCGGCGGTGATGAGCACATGTTCCTCGGCCAGGGTTTTGGGGGCGAAGGCGGTGAGGATGGCCTGCCGCACGTTTTCCCAATCGGTCAGACGACCGGGGCCTTCTTCGCCGCAGGCCATCTCACCGCAGTCGGGTTCGAGAACCCCATACCCGTATGATTTGATGGTGGCAAGCAGATTATCCGCCAGGCCGTGGGCCAGGCGGGCGATGGTCTGGGCCGAGGCCGGAGCAATGACCAGCAGATCGTGCTCCCTGGCCAGGCTGATGTGCGGGATGGTCTCCGGTGCCTCGGCGCTGAACATGCCGGTGTGCACCGGATTGCCGGAAAGGGCTGCCATGGTCAAGGGGCTGATGAACCGGCAGGCAGACTCGGTCATGACCACAGTGACCTGTCCGCCTTCCCGACGCAGGGCGCGAACCCAGTCCGCCACCTTGTAGGCGGCGATGCCTCCGGTAATCCCGAGAAGGATTTTTTTATCGCTCAGAAGAGACATGGGGTTCGCGCCGCCTGAATCCTTACATCCCAGAGCCGAAGGGGTTGGCCTGTTTCCCGCTACCTGCGCGTGCCGCAGCAATATCCTCGGCAACATAGATGGCAACCTCTGTCCGCATGAGCAGTTTATCCTCGGACAAGAGAATGGTGCAGGTCTTGTTCGGTTTGACAAAGGCGAGGAGGATATTTTTGTACTTGGCGGAACCGGCAAGCTTCCAGCCGTTTTTGCTCATGTTGTTGGTGAAAAAATCGGACAGCGAAGCGATATCTACCCGACCGGTGTATTGCAAGACCCCGCCGGCAAAGGAGTCGGTCCGGACGAGCATGCTTTTCTCCCGGTCCCAGGAAAGTTCGCTGGGAAGCAGCAGGTCGGAAAATTCGTTGGCTCGGTAGGGCGGGCTGTCCAGGGAGGAGGTAGAGGCGGCAAAGGGATCTGCGGAAGTCCCTTTATCGCTGCTGCCTCCGCCCAGGCCCAATTCGGCGCAGCCGCTGAGGGCGACAAGGCTGGTGAGTGCTAGAACGGTTGAGAGGAATACGGTGCGAAACGGTTTGCGTGGCATGGTCATGGAAGGCCTCCTGGGTAATGGTGTACAGCACAATACGGTTATAACTCTTTGACGATGAATTCCGCCAATGGTTTTCTCTGTGATTGTTGGTCGCGTCGGCTTGGGTGGCCGATGGCAATGACTGCCATCAGCTCCAGGTTCCCGGCCAGGCCGAGAATTTGGTCGACTTTCTCCCTGTTTTTCAAAATCTGTCCGAGCCAGACCGCCCCCAGGTCAAGGGCCTCGGCGGCCAGCAGCATGTTCTGGATGCAAGCCCCGGCTGATTGCGCGTCTTTAAGCTCATCATACATGGCCTCCCGATCAAGATAGACGGCGATCAGGGCAGGGGCACCGAGGACGATATGGCCGTAGGTGGTCTGCTCGGCCATTTTGGCGCGGATTGGTGCATCCGTTATAATGGCGAAGCGCCAGGGCTGATTGTTCAGGCCGGAAGGCGCCCAGACCCCGGCCTGGATGATATCATAGAGCGCGTTGATGTCCACCGTTTGCTCGGTGAAGTTGCGGATACTGCGGCGCTGTTCGATGGCTTCAAGAATCGGCGAAGGCATGGGGATGAGGGCAGTTGCGTTGTAATGATTATCGACGAATAATTGTTCGGAACACCCCGTAATTTCAAGAAAATCATAGTCGGTTGGGCAAGGGTTTGTCAAACGGTTTCCACGGACGGGTTGTCTTGCGCAAGAAATAAAAACCTGTTAGAAACTGCGGCCAGGGAGGCTTCCATGGAAAAGAAAACCCAAAAAATTGAGATTCCCCTGCCGGTTCCAGGCCACGGGGCAGAGCTGATCGATACTCATTGTCATCTCGACATGTCGGCCTATGAGGTTGATTTTGAGGCGGTGCTGGCTCGGGCCTTGGCCGCAGGGGTGACCAGGATCATCAGCGTGGGCATCGATCTGGAAAGCTCGCGCCGAGCCATTGGGCTGGCTGAGCAGCACCAAGGCATCTACGCCACGGTGGGGGTGCATCCCCATAATGTCGCGGAGCTCAGCGAAGCTGATTACGCGGAGTTGCAGTCCCTGTGCCGCCATGCAAAGGTCGTGGCCTACGGCGAGATCGGCCTTGATTATGTGAAAAACTACGCGCCAATTGCTCTGCAAAAGGAGCATTTTGCCCGGCAGGTCGCCCTGGCCAAGGACCTGCAACTGCCTCTGGTGGTCCATGACCGCGAGGCCCATGACGATATTATGGAAATCCTTGAGGCCGCAGGGCCGTTTCCAGCCGGAGGGGTGATGCACTGTTTTTCCGGGGATGCTGCCTTTGTCCGGCGGGTGTTGACTCTGGGCTTTCATATCTCCATCCCAGGGGTGGTGACCTTTGCCAAGGCTGAGATGCTCCATGAGGCGGTGCGTGAGATTCCTCTTGCCTCGCTGGTGCTTGAGACGGACGGGCCATTCCTTGCCCCGGTGCCCAAGCGCGGGAAGCGGAATGAGCCGCAGCTCATGCTCTTTACTGCCCAGAAGGTGGCGGAGTTGAAAGGGGTCTCCCTTGAGGAGGTGGCCCGGCAAACCACTATGAATGCCGTGCGGCTTTTTGGCTTGGAAGGATGATGAAATGATGGGAACGATTGCAGGCAATATCGAGACAATCCGGGCCAGGATAAAGGCTGCGGCGGAGCGGGTTGGGCGCGATCCGCAATCGGTGCGGCTGGTGGCGGTGAGCAAGCATCAACCCCTTGCGGCAATCCGCGAGGCCATGGCCGCCGGGCAGGTGGTTTTTGGTGAGAATTATTTGCAGGAGGCTGAGGATAAGATTGCGGCCTTGGGCCAGGGACTGGTCTGGCATTGCATCGGGCATCTGCAAAGCAACAAGGCCAAGATCGCGGCGGAGATTTTTGACTGCATCGAAACCCTCGACCGGCTCAAGCTGGCCAAGGCGCTGGAAGCGAGGCTCGCCGAACTGGGTAAGACCATGCCCGTCCTGGTGCAGGTCAACGTGGGCGGGGAGGTGCAGAAGGCCGGGGTTGCCCCCAAGGAGGCTGGTCTGCTGTGCCGCGAGCTGCAACAGTTTCCGCACCTGAAGCTGCAAGGGCTCATGACCATGCCGCCCTTTGTCGATGATCCGGAGGAAAGTCGGGCCTGTTTCCGCCAGCTTCGTCTGCTGGGGGAAAACCTTGTGGCCCAGGGCCTCCTCGGCCAGCATGGGCCAATGGAACTCTCCATGGGCATGTCCGGCGATTTCGAGGTGGCCATCGAGGAAGGCACCACCCTGGTGCGGGTGGGCACGGCGTTGTTTGGCGAGAGATAGCCCCGGTTCACTTCGTGTTCAATTCAACTCGTCATCCTTCCAGTATTTGGTGCCCTTGACCGTGGCCTGAAGCGCCAGGCCGCTCTGGGTCAACTGATAGATGGTGATCCCGTCGAACATCGCCTCGCCTCCTACGGCCGCGCCTTTGTCGCTGGCCTTGGCTGCGGCATCGGCATGCCCTCCGAATTCCCAGCCGCTGTTGATGAATTTTGTCATGGTTTCCCGGTCATGGAAGATAAAGACGGCGCGGAAGTCCTTAACCCCAAGTCCCAAGCCAATCCCGGCGGCCCCCATCTTCATGAACACGGGTTTGCTGGATTTGGCGTCGGTGACAACCCCATGGCCGCCGCCGACACTGACAAAGATCACATTGATGTCGGCGTTGTTGAACACCGCATAGCCAGGGGCCTTGGCAATCTCGGCTTTTGCCTGGGGATGCACCTTGTACAGATCGGACAGTACCTCGTCGCGCATGGAGAGAATGGCTTTGCGTTTGTCCGGGGTGGTTGTCCCGGTGGTTGTGGCACAGCCAGCCAGCAGGCAGGCGAGTATTAGAGCGTATACCCCGATTGTTATCCGTTTCATGGCATTCTCCTGTCCCTGTGATCTCGTAGCAGATATTTCCCCTGGCAACATCCTGAACAAGCAACATCATGGGGAATCCTGTCGGGTATGTCAATGGGTAAAAGGTAGTTGCAGGGTGGGCTGGGGTCGGAAAAAAGCATGGGCGCCAGTTGATTTTGCCAGAGGCGGATTGGCTCTCAATCTGTTACAGTGGGGCATGGAAAAACAACCTGCACGGAACATGGAACTGCTTGCCCCGGCCGGCACCATTGAGGCTTTTGAAGCGGCGGTGGAGAGCGGGGCCGACGCCATCTATATCGGCGCTCCGGCCTTCAATGCCAGGGCATTGGCCCGGCATTTCTCCTTGGCCGAGGTATGATCGACCATGCCCACAAGAACCGGGTCAAGGTCTATCTGGCCATGAACAGCCTGATGAAGGCGGAGGAGATCACCAAGGCGGTGGAGGAATTGGCCGCGCTTGAGGCGCTCAAAGCCGACGCCCTCATTATTCAGGATCTGGGCATCTCCTATCTGGCCCGCAAGTTCTTTCCCGGTCTGCGCCTGCATGCCAGCACCCTCATGGGCGCGCACAACTCTCTCAATGTTCGGCAGTTTTCCGAGATGGGTTTTCAGCGGGTGGTGCTGGCCCGGGAGACGACGTTAAACGAGATAGGCCAGATCCACAAGCAATGCCCGGTGGAGTTGGAGGTATTTGTGCATGGAGCGTTGTGTTTCGCCTATTCCGGTCTGTGCCTGTTCAGCAGTTATCTTGGCGGCAAGAGCGGCCTCAGGGGTCGTTGCGTCCAGCCCTGCCGCCGGCGGTATACCTGGGGCAGCAAGGGCCGTGGCTCTGGCGCTCCGGCGGGCTATCTTTTTTCCATGAACGATCTGGCCGGGCTTGAGCTGATTCCCCAGCTGCGGCAGGCTGGGGTCAGCTCGCTCAAGATCGAGGGCCGGATGCGCAGCCCCCAGTATGTGGGATCGGTGGTTAAGGCCTATCGGCTGGCCCTTGATAACCCTGCGACCCCGGCGGTGCTGGCCGAGGCGAAAGAGTTGCTGGAGCAGGCCATGGGCCGCAAGGCCTCGCTCGGTTATTTTAAAAAGGCGCAGCCTGCGGACATCATCGCCCCGCAGCATTCGGGCAATGTCGGCCTATTCTTGGGTAAGATCGAGAAGGTCACTGCCAACCGCGCCCAAATGACTCTGAAAGAACCGCTTAAAGTTGGCGACCGTCTGCGCATCCACCAGGAAGGCTCGGGCGAGCGGCAGGGCTTTACCCTCAAGGGGTTGTGGCAGGGGAAGGTGGCTCTGGACAAGGCTGCGGCAGGGAGCAAGGTGCAGCTGGACCTGCCGCCGGGCGCGCAATGGGGCGACAGCCTCTACAAGGTGGACCTTGGCGAGCGCCGCCAGCAGGGGGCCAAGAAGGCTATTCAACCTGGGTTGTTCAGCCCAGATCGCCCATTTTCTGGGAAAGCCAGTCAGCAGGCCGACTGCGGCCAAGACCAGGGAGGCGCGGCCTGTTCATGGTCAGGCCCAGGTTCAGACCCAGGGTGGCCGTCGGGGCGTGCCCCAGATGCAGTTTCCCCTGGAATGGTGGCTGAAGATCGATGATTTTGAATCGCTCAAGGTGCAGTTGCCCACCCCGCCGTCGCGCCTCATCATCACCCTGTCCCGGCAGACCTTTGCCCAATACTCCCGGCAGCGGAAACGCTTGACCCTGTATCGGCGGCGGCTGGTCTGGGCCTTGCCTCCGGTGATCCTGGAGGCTGATCTGTTGTTTTACCGCGAGGCCATCGTCCATCTGCGCGGCAGCGGCTACAACACCTGGCAGATCGGGCATATCGGTCAGCGCTTGCTGTTTGAGACAGTTGCCCAGGTGCCGGAGTCTGGAGAGGAAATCCCTTTGCCAGGCCGGAAAAAAGGGCGGGTCGGGCAAGTTCCCACCGAGCGACTGCTTCTTTTTGGCGATTATACCTTGAATGTCTTGAACAGCATGAGCGTCCAGGCCCTGGCCGGACTGGGGCTGAGCAATGCCCAGCTGGCCATTGAAACCGACCGGCAGAACCTCTTCGATGTTCTCGGCCATAAAAACGCGCTGCCAATGGGCATGACCATCTACGGCCTGCCCCCGCTCTTCACTGCCCGGCTGGCCTCCCCGTTTTTCAAATACGACCAGCCCCTGGTCAGCCCCAAGGGTGAGGTGATCGTGCTCAAGCAGTGCTGGGGCCAGACCGTGGCCGTGGCCGATCTGCCCTTCTCCCTCTTGCCTTACAGCACCGAGCTTGCCGCCCGGGGCGTCGCCTTTGCCGTGGTTGATCTCTCCCACATGCACCCCAGGTCGGACGAGCTGGTCGTTGCCTTCCGCCAGTCGGGCCAGCCAGGGCGCGGGGGGCGCAGGCTCAGCACCTTCAACTATACGGGTACCCTGTTGTGAGTCGGGCCTCCTTTTCAGCCTGTATTTTTCTGGCCCTGCTGGTTGTGGGCGGAGGGATTTTGGGGCTGACAGGACCCGCTGTTTCCGCCCCATCCCAAGACGAACAGGAGGCCCGCGCCATTCTCCTGGAGATCGACGATCTTTGGCGCGCCACCAGCTCCCAGGGCATGGTGCGTATGGAGGTGAAAACCGTCAACTACACCCGGACCATGCGCATGGAGATCTGGTCCAAGGGCAAGGACAAATCCCTGGTCCGCATCGTCTCCCCGCTCAAGGAAAAAGATACCGCCAGCCTGAAAACCGGCAACACCATGTACACCTATCTGCCCAAGACCGACCGCACCATCCGCCTCACCTCCAGCATGATGATGAGCTCCTGGATGGGCAGCCATTTCACCAACGATGATCTGGTCAAGGAGTCGCGGCTGGCCGAGGATTATGAGCCGCGCATCAGCTTTAAGGGGAAAAGGGAGGGCAGGGAGATCATCGAGTTTACCCTGCAGCCGCACCCTAATGCCGCCGTGGTCTGGGGCAGGATCGTGATGACCGTTACGACCCAGGGCCATCTCCCGCTGCTCGCCACCTATTATGACGAGGACAACGCCCTGGCCCGCACCATCTATTTCAGCGAGGTCAAAAACATGGGGGGCCGCCTCCTGCCTGCCCTGCTCAAGGTCGTGCCCACGGACAAGCCCGGGGAGCACACGGAGCTGGTTTACGAATCCATGCGTTTTGATCTTGACCTGCCGGAATCGCTTTTTTCCCTGCTGGAGTTACGCCGCCGCTGAGAGGTGAAACGTGCAGATTGTTTTCTTTGCCCTGAGAAATTTCAACCGCGCTCGGACCAGAACCTGGATCACCGTGGGGGCCATGGCATTTGCCTGCGCGATCATGATCTTCTACGCGAGCCTTTTGGAAGGCTGGCTCGCAGGCATGGAAAAAAATGCGGTGGGCATGGATCTCGGCGAGTTGCAGGTGCATGCCACAGGCTTTCGCGCTGATCCCGACCTCTATAAGACGATTGTTGAGGAAGAGTCAGTCCTTGCCCTCCTCGGTAGCGAGGGTTTTGTCGCTACCCCCCGACTGTATGCAAGTGGCTTGGCTGCGGCGGGTAACGCCTCAAGCGGCATTGAGCTGCGGGGCGTTGATCTGGTGCGGGAGCCGCAGGTTACTGCCCTCAATGTGCATGTCTGGCAGGGGCAATGGCTTGAGGAGCAAGACCAGGCCGGGGTGGTGCTTGGCCGCAAGCTGGCTCGAATCCTCGGGCTTACGGTGGGAGACGAGGTGGTGGTGGTGGCCCAGGCTGCGGACGGCTCCACGGCCAATGAGCTCTTCCGGGTGCGGGGCATCCTGAAATCGGTGGCCGAAGGGGTGGATCGCAGCGGGTTTTTCATGACCTCTGCCACCTTCCGCCGAATGATGATCGTGCCGAACGGAGCTCATGCCATCGTGGTCAAGCGGCAGGTTCCCACCGAGAATCTGACTCAGGCCACCGCCCGACTGGCTCGGTTGCTGCCCTCTTATGAAGTGCGCAACTGGCGGCAGCTCCAGCCGGTGCTGGCCCGGCTTTTTGAGATGAGCGATGTCTCCCTGGTGATCATGCTCCTCATCACCTACGCCGCCGTGGGCATCTTGACCCTCAACGCTCTGTTGATGAGCGTCTTTGAACGGATTCCCGAGTTCGGGGTGATGAAGGCCCTGGGGTTTTCTCCCTGGGGGCTTTTCGCCATGATCGTGGCGGAGAGCATGCTCCAGGTTACGGTGGCCGCAATTCTGGCTCTGGCCGCGGGGTTGCCCCTTGCCATGTATTTTAGCCATCATCCCATCGATTTTTCCGGGTTTGTCCAATCTTCCTCCACCATTGCCGGGGTCGCCCTGGATGCGAAATGGTACTGTGTGGTCACGGTTCACAGTGTGTTGCTGCCCGTCCTCTTTCTCTATCTTGTAGCAGGGCTGGCCATTCTCTACCCCGCGCTCAAGGCGGCGATGCTTAAACCGCTTGCCGCCATCTACCACCGCTAGGAGAGCCTTGATGCAGCTTACGACCATGGCCTGGCGAACCCTGATGCGCAACAAGCGGCGGAGTGTGATCACCGCTTTTTCTGTAGCCTTTGGCGTTTTGCTCTCCGTGACCTTTACCGCCTCCAGTGACTATGCCTACACCAATATGATCAACACCAGCGCGGTGATGGGCTTGGGGCATCTGAGCGTGGAGCATCCGGACTACCAGGATACCCCGACCCTGGATAAACGGTTGCTCGATGCAGAAGCCGTGCAGCAGAGGGCTTTGCAAACCCCAGGAGTTACCGCTGCGCAGGTCCGCATCATGGGCCAGGCCATGTTTGCCAGCGGCGCCAAGAGTGTGGGCGGCGCCTTTATCGCCATCGATCCGGGCCAGGAAACCCCGGCCCATAATATCTTCCTGCGCACCCTGGTTGAGGGGCAGTGTTTTTCCGCCGACGAGGAGCACGGGGTGGTGGTCGGGGCAAAGATGGCGGAAAAACTCAACCTGCGGTTGGGCAAGAAGCTGATCTTTACCATGACCGACAAGGATGGGGAGTTGGTCAGCGAGCTTGGCCGGGTGAGCGGCATCTTCAAAACCGGGGACGATTCGGTGGACGGGGCAGTGGTCCTTTTTCCCCTGGCCCTGGCGCGCAAGGGGCTTGGCTACGAGCCCAACGCGGCTTCCCTGGTGGCGATCTTTCTGAGCGATCACCGGGCCGCGAAAACCATCAAGGGCAAGCTTGCCGGGCTGTGGGCTCAGAGGCCGGATATCGGTGTGCTCACTTGGCAGGAGAGCCAGCCCGATCTGGCCGGGCTTATCGCGGTGGATAGATTGTTCAACTACCTGCTTCAATTTTTGGTGGGCTTGGTCATCGCTGCCGGGATCATGAACACCCTGCTGATGAGCGTCATGGAAAGACAGTGGGAATTCGGGATCATGATGGCCCTGGGGATGATGCCGGGCCAGGTCGTGCGTTTGGTGCTGCTGGAGTCATGCTGGCTCGGACTTTTGGGCTTGGCCTTGGGGGTGATTATCACCACGCCCTGGTTTCTCTATATGGCCAGGATCGGTATTGATTTCAGCGGGCAGATAGGCAAGGATTACAGCGCCGGCGGGGTTCTCGTTGACCCGGTCATGAAATTTAGGCTCTACAGGGAAAGCGCCATGTGCATAGCAGCGGCAGTGTTTTCCTTGACCATGGTGGCCGGGATCTTTCCGGCTTTTAAGGCAGGCAGGACAACGCCGGTGGAGAATCTGAAGCAGGGCTAGGGCAGGAATCGAATCATCGTAAAAAAAGGCAGATCATGAACAACACGCCGCTAGTGCAGCTCGAAAATGTCAGCAGGATTTACCAGCAGGGTAAGGTGCAGGTCGCTGCGGTGACGGAATTCTCCCTGGATGTGCAGGCCGGGGAATTCAGCGTACTCTGCGGGCCGTCCGGCTCAGGGAAAACGACGATCCTCAATCTGATCGGCGCCTTGGATGAACCTTCCTTAGGCAGGGTTCGGCTGGAGGGGCGTGATCTTGCCGAACTGGGGCGCAGTGACCTGGCCCGGCTGCGTCGCGATCGCATCGGTTTTGTCTTCCAATCCTATAATCTCAATCCGGTGCTGACCGCCTGCGAAAACGCCGAGTTTGTCTTGGCTCTGCAGAATATCCCCAAAGCCCAACGGCGGCAGCGGGTCATGGCGGTGCTGGCCGAGGTCGGCATGGCTGAGTTGGCCCAGCGCAGACCGGACGAGCTTTCCGGCGGGCAGCAGCAGCGGGTTGCCATTGCCCGGGCCATCGTCTCTCACCCTGCCATTGTCCTGGCGGATGAGCCCACCGCCAATGTGGATTCGGCAACCGCAGATGCGATCCTCGATCTCATGGTGCGTCTCAACCAGGAGCAGGGGATAACCTTCCTTTTTTCCACCCATGACCAGCGAGTGATGGATAGGGCCCGGCGGCTTATCCATCTCCGGGACGGCAGGCTGGAGCACGATGAGGTGCGCGGGTGAGAAGCGGCGCTCTCTCGCTGCCCGCGGTTTTCCTGGGCGTGCTGTTTTTTCTTCCTGCCCCGGGGCAGGCCTTTACCGAGTGGCAGTCCGAGGATGGTTCTGTGAGCCTGCGGGGATTTACCGGCCTGGGTGCCAGCTATAACCGCAATCCCGAGGCAACAGCGTTGTATGACAGCCGGGAGGATTTGTTCTGGGATCTGGATCAGCGGCTTCTGGTTGCGGCAAAATATCGGGAAAATGCCAGGTTTGACTTGAATGTTCTGCAAAATATCCGCGCCACGCCGAGTCCGGTACTTGGCGTCAGGCCTGCCGGGGCAGAGCGGAGCGGGCTGCTTTCCTGGCAGGAGCATGCCAGCGGCAACTCCGAGGCGAATCTGAGCGTGGACACCGCCGCCTTCCATTATGTGCAGGGGAATACCGAGTGGAGCCTTGGTCGGCAACCGGTGAACCTGGCCACCACCACGTATTTCAGCCCCAATGATTTTTTTGCCCCCTTTGCAGCGCAAACCTTTTATCGGGTCTACAAGCCGGGGGTGGACAGCGGCCGGGCCGAGGTGCGTCTGGGAAATCTCGCCCAGCTAAGTCTGGTCGGGGTGCTGGGGTATTCGCCCGAGAGCACAGTGGATACCGATTGGCGAAATCGGCCCGATTGGAGCCGGAACTCTCTGTTGGCCAGGCTTGCCATTAACCGCAACGATTGGGAATGGGGGCTGCTGGGCGGCACGGTGCGTGAGCATCGGATAACCGGCGGTTCCGTGCAGGGCGAGCTTTTCGACTGGCTGGGCGTTCGGGCGGAGGGGCATTACGCGGCCCCGGAACAGGACGGGCTATCCGGCGGGGCCGAGGTGAGCGTGGGAATCGAGCATCGGTTTGCCAACAGCCTGGAGTTGCGGTTGGAACAATTCCGCCATGGTCAGGGATACAGCACCAGCGAGGGTCTGAACCAGGCTATTGCCGCAGGCAGCCTGCGGGAAGGATATACCGGGCGGCGCTACACCGCCCTGGGCGCAAGCTATGAGTTTTCCCCGCTTCTGACCGGGCAGGCCCTGCTGCTTGCCAACTGGAGCGATCACTCCCAGTTGCTCAGTCTCAACGGGGTGTACTCGCTTTCCAATGAGGCGGAGCTGGCGGTTACCTTATCGCTCCCCAGGGGCGCTCATGCGGAGAACGACTCCCTTGGCTCGGAATTCGGCAGTGCCCCTGCCACCCTTGCCTGCGTATTTCGCATCTACTATTGAACCCGGATTTGGGCGGGCCTTTGAGAATCACTTTTTTGGTGCAGCCAGACCGGCTGCATCGTTTTCAAGCTCAGGAAAAACCCGATTTTGTCGAGCAGCCCGAGAGCGCCCCGGAGGGGATGGAGCTCGAGCCGGAGGATATCCGGAAGCTTGAGGCGGAGATGGTTTTTTTCACCACGCTGCTGCCGCATTTCGGGCAGACAGTATCATCGGCGGCCTCTGTGGAGGTGACAATGGTCTCAAACAGGGACTTGCACTCCTGGCAGCGGTATTCATAGATGGGCATGGCGTTCTCCTAGGAAATTGCTGATCAGTTTGGCTTCCATGTATGAATGGAATTTAAGGCTTATCTTAATCTTTGTCCAGAGGGAAATGTGTTGTCGTGCGGAATGGGACAGCTGAGGGTCAACTTTCTCCCTGCTCTTTTTGCGGAAGATTATATTGGGCCTTGAGCCCATTTGTCCTGAAGACCAGAGCGGAGAGCAGGGTGCAGAGGGCGACGAGCCCGAGAATTACCGCAAGACGCAGCCAGGGGAGCCCCTGGGCTTGCCGGATTATAACAAGTCGAATTGTGGTGAAAAGCCATTCCGCAGCCCCTGCCATGAGCAACCCTTGCATAAGTCTGACCGTCAAAGGCCTACGGATACAGAGCAGGCCAAGGGCCAGAATCGCGCCACCGGTAAGAAGGAGATGCCCTGCCCGGTAGAAATGGGCGCCAAGTAGCAGTATGCTGAAGATCACGGGTAAGAGTCGGAACACAATCATGGTTGTCACCGGTTTTTGTTTAGAGTAATCCCATTCCCAGCCGCCATTGAAGTAGATAGAAAAAATTGGCCTCAAGAATATTTGACTTCAGTGACGCCAAAGGTGTCTCCTGGCATGAGGCCTTAGGACTCGAGTTGCAGCCCATCCGCTGAGCGCCCCGCACAAGTAGCCCGCTATAACATCCGTGGGAAAGTGTGCGCCAATGTTGATTCGAGAGACACCAACCCATACGGCAAAGAGGATGAGCAAGGCTCTCGGCAGATTCCGACAGTGTGGCCAGAAGACAACGGTAAGCAGCATGACAAACGCCGCGTGCCCGCTAGGAAAACTGTAGATTGATTCCGGTTCGCCGAGGACCTGAACGGTTGCAAAGGTAATTGCCACCGACGGCCGGGGCATATGCAGCCACAGCTTGAGAATCGTCACCAAGATCGCCGCGAGTACGTACCCCGCCAGCAATGTCAGCAAAAGCTGAATGATCGTCTTTCTTTCGGGAAGCCACCTGGTGTGATCGGTGCCGGAGGCCACTGTCCGGACTGCAAACATGAGAAGCAACGCGCCGATAATCCAAGGCAAATTCCAAAAGTTGCCAAGTCTTGACCCCAGCAACATCAGTTGATCGAGATACACACTGCGGATACCATTGATCGCCAAAAAGAGTGCCTGATTCAAGCCAAACCAGTTGTAGAAGGTAGTAACCAGCATTTTAAATGATTCCGCTTCCGAGCAGGATGGCAATCAGGAAAAGCATGACCGCCACCAGAACCTGCAAGGTGCGGATGGTAATCTTTTTGACCAGACGGCTGCCCCAAAAAGCGCCGGTGAACGCGGCCAGGGTGGCGACCACGATGAGGGCAAGGTTTCCCATGACCTCCTCCGATTTAAGGAGGCCAGCATATACGGTGAGGCGGGAAAAATCAACCAAGGCGGCGATGACCACGCCCGTGCCGATGAAGGCCTCCTTGTTCAGGCCGCTCTTGACGAGAAAAGTGCTGCGAAAGGCGCCCTGATTGCCGGAGAGCCCCCCGAAAAATCCGCTCAGGAGGCCGCCGGCGGGCATGTACTTCCGGTTTATGGCGAGCTGTTTGGTGGCAGGGAACAACTCAAGCGCGGAAAACCCGGCCATGAGCAGGGCGATGACGAGCTTGACCGGGTGGATCATGAACTGTCGGCCATTGAGCAGATAGGTGTAAAGCGGCGCCAGATCGGCCAGCCAGAGGAGCACCCTGGCGCCTGCGAAGCTCGCCAGAAAAGCGGGCAGGCCGAAAAGCAGTACGGTCTGCCAGTCTGCCCGTCTGCTGAAGAGCCAGACCTTGAACAAATTGTTGGCGAAGTGGACCAGCGCGGTCTGGGCAATGGCCACCTCGACCGGGAAAAAGATGGCAAAGACCGGCATGAGCAAGGTGCCCAGGCCGAAGCCCGAGAAGAGGGTCAATCCCGAGGCAAACAAGGCCACGGTGCAGATAATCAGATAGCGCATAGTTTTTTCTTTTTTTTAGAGAGCGTGATTCTCTTGCCATACCCATTTTGTGGTCGATCGGCAAGGTGTGAAGATATTTTCCCCTATAGTCAGAAGTGTCCTGGTCTGTTGGGTGTTTGCGGGTTCAAAGCCTGCCGGTGACCAGCGAGGGCCAGGTGCATAAAAAAACAAGGGGCGGAGAATTTCTCCGCCCCTTGTCCCATGCTTGGCCAGGATGGTGTTGGCCTAGACACTTTTTAGTGGTTTTTTAAAAACGATAGGTCAAGGTAACCGCACCAAAATGGGCCTCGTAGCTGGGGCCGAGATAGCTGCCCAGATTGATCAGCCGGTTGCCCCACTGGGTGGAGGTGGCGTCGGAGGTATCGCGCAGCAGATATTCGCTGCCCACCGACTCAGCCCAGGGGGTATTGGCCTCCTGCATCCAGTCGCTGATCTTGTAACGGTCATAAATGTAATGCACGCCACATACAAGATTTTTGACAAACTTGTATTCCATAGTGGCATTGAGGTTGTACTGCTTGTGCGTGACCGTCTCGGGGCTGCGGAAGGCGAACGCATCTGTGTTGTTTGCAGAAGAAGCGCTGCCAACGCCGCTGTACTCGATATCGACCTTACCCTGGGAATAGGTGTAGTCCGAGGAAAAGCGGAGGGTGCCGGGGATGATTTCGTAGCCCCCTCCAACACCGAGGGTATTGGTTTTGTCTTTGGTTACAGCCATCCATTGACCGAGGGCGTTGCCCCAGTTGCCAACCACTGTTGACGAGGGGGTACCAGCGGCACCCGTAGTTGGATTGAGCTTGTTGGCATCGTTGAACTCCAGGCCCCGCTGGGTGGAGTTGATTGTTTCCCTGCTGCCGAAGGCGTTTAAGCTCAGCCGTTCGGTCGCAGCATACGAGGCATCCAGGGCATAGCGGTTGGTTTTGCTCTTCAGCAGACCAAGCTGGTTGCCAGGGGTTGCGAGAACATCATCCGCCGCTGAAACACCGTTTCCAGAGGCCAGTAAGGGTTGCACTGGGTTTACGCCGGAATCATAGTCATCATTCCGGTACCGGTAGGAAGCGGTGAGGTCCAACCCCTCCGTGGGCATGACGGTGGCGGCAAGATCGAACTGATTACGCACCCGATCAGACACGTCGAGCTTCCGCAAATCCGGGTGGTTGCTGAAGGAGTTTACGGGGTTGTCGCTGGCGGCGCTAGCGCCCCAGTAGCTTTGGGCTGTAACCGTGTTGTTGTAATCGCTGCCATCACGGTTGCCATACAGATACTTGCCCCGCAAGGTGAGCCAGTTGGTCGGCCTGGTTTTCACCGAGCCCTTAAAGATATTTTCGTCGGTGTTGGCCTCGCGGAATTCGCGGTCGATATTTTCCCGCTCGTAGCCAAGGCCGAAGGTGGTCCGCCAGAAGGGCAGATTGTAAGAGGTCTCCATGCCATAGTTTGTCTGGTCATAGGAGTAAGCAAGGTTGACCCGTTTGTTGAGTTCAGTGGTTGTGCCGGCAGCCGCGTTGGCGACGGTAACCGTGTCGTCGGTTACATACCACCAATTATTGCTGGCGGTTTTATTGTTCAGCTTGTAGTAGCGGAGAAAGGCCCGCAGGTTCAGACGGTCGATTGGGTTGATGCTGTAATCGGCGTTGAACATGGTGGTATCGATCTCGGCATCGGCGGTGGTCCGGGGCAGTCCTGCGAAGGTGGCGCCAAAATCGCTGGTGCTATAAGGCAGCAGGGTCTCATCCTGCTCCATTTTTCCATAGGAGAGGGTGGTGGCCAAGCGGCTGGCCATGGGCAGATCGAAACCCAGGGAGAGCGAGGCGTTCTGGTAGCGGTTGTCCGGCGCCAGCGCCCGTTGCCCAAAGTTTGCGACATTATAAGCGGCATTCCAGGGATCAAAGCCGTTGCCATTGACGTCCGCCACATAGGGGTTTTGCCAGCGGAGGGTGTCGATATTGTTTTCAAACCCCGAGAGCAGGTAGGTGAACAGGGCCTGGTAGGTGGGGCGGTTGTACTCGACCTCGAATTTCAGCTCCTGGGTCTTGTAGTCGATGGGTTCGGCCAACTGGGCATTGAGCGTGCGCGGAGGCCGGTCCCCGATGGGGCCGTAGGTGAGATTGGAACCATCCTTGCGCTCGTCAGACAGCGAGAGCCGGAACTTAAACTCCTGGTTGGGGGTGAGGGAAACGGTCGCCCCGGTTTTGTCCCTCTGGGTGCCAAGATCGATCCCGTGCAGGGTGGTGGCCAACCAGGTTGCGGTGGCCGCGTCGTTTGCCGTCAGCTGGGCTGTAGTTGGCACCAGGATGGTGTTTGGAATGGCCGCCGTGCTCGGCAGGGTGAGGAGTCCGTTCCCCTGGTCGATATAGGGTGTTCTGGCCTTGTTGCTCAGGGTGTTTGGGGTCTCATTGCGGTCGATGACCACACCCCAGCCGCCGTAGCTCCCAAAGCCGAAACGGATGGACTGATCGTCCCTGAGAAGATTGTCGCCCTGAAAATCAAGATACCGGCCGCTGTTGGGATCAACCACGCCGAACCAGAGATCATAGAGATTGAAACCATCTCGGATATCGCGGTTTTTATTGAATTTGGAAGAATCGTCGCCCTTGCCCTGCGTGGCGCCGACCGTCACTTCCCCGGAACTTTCTATTTTTCCTTCCTCCTGGGCCTGAGCAACCATGGGCGCCAGAAGGAGCAATGATGCTAATGCATAGGTTTTCTTCATGATCATGCCTCCTTTAGCGGGTGAATTTGGCGCCGGATGGGTGATTGGAGCCGTGCTGGGTGATGTGGCAGTTCACGCAGCCCTGGGCAGTGGGATTGCTGACCCTGTTGTAGCGCGGCAGGTTGGGGTGGCCGCCGTAGGCATGACACTGTAGACAGAGGAATGAGCCCTTGGCGTTGAGCAGGTCGGGGTTGTTGGAACCGTGCACATCATGGCAGTTGGCGCAATTCTCCCGCACCACCGCATGCTCCCAGATAAAGGGGCCGCGTTTTTCCTGATGACACTTGAAGCAGGTCTCGTTGATCGTTGCCCCCTTCAGCAGGCTCTTGCCGGCGGAGCCATGAACGTTGTGGCAGTCGGAGCAGAGCATCTTGCCTTCTTTTACCGGATGATGGGACTGCTTGTTCATCTGGCCTTTGACCGTGGTGTGGCAGGAATAGCAGACTGCGGGTTCCTTGTCCTTGGCCAGCAGGGCTTTGTCGCTCTTCTTTTTCATCAGGCTGTGGCAGGAAACACAGCCCACATCGCCTGTTTTGTGCTGGCTGGTCTGCCAATACATGCGGCCGCCGTCCTGGTGGCATTGCAGGCAGACCGTTGAGTACTGTTCGGTGGTAAATTTAAGGCTGGCGTCCGGCGCGGCCACATGCTGACTGCGCGGGCCGTGGCAGGCCTCGCAGTCGCGCGCCTGGATCACTCCCTTGGGGCCGTACTGGAATGTTCGGCCATGCACGGTCTTTTTGTACGCCTCAATGGAATCCGCATGACAACCGACGCACACCTCCTTGTCCTTGACATAGGCTGCCTTGGCAAAGGCCGGATTCAGCGCGGCCCAGTCCACTTCTCCTGCTTGGGCCGTGGCAAACATGCTTGCCCAGGCAATGCCCATGAGACATGCCCCCTTAAATGTTCTTTTCATAACTCTCCTCCCGTAGCGGTTGTTTCATGACCTCTCCTCCTCTTTTTCTGTTGATGGTCAGCAAAACGCGTCTGCTGCCGTGAACAGCTTGTTCAAGGCAACCTCTGGCGGCAAATCCGCTGTCGGGCAGGATTTTCCCTGCCAGGCCGCACCGAGGCCTTCCTTGCCAAAAGAGTAGAGGAGAAGGGGGGGGCTATCCAGATAAATGTGCTTTACGGATCAAGGGGTTCTGTGAAGTTTTATTCACAGGATGAGAAGGATAGGCGAAAGACGGCGTTGAGGGCTGAAGGCTGATTGTTCAGTTGGCCAGTTTTTTCGTCAGGAAGCGGACGCAGCCCAAAACCTGGGTTCCCAGGGAGGTCAGTCCATACAGCTTGCTTTCGTCCTGGCTCAAAAAACCGGCTTCCTTGAGGATTTTCAGGTGAAAATTCATCTTGGTGTGGTCTTCCAGCTCCAGCTTTCGGCAAAGGTCCATGAAGCGCAGGGTTCCTTCCTGTTCGACATGGGCAAGAATTTCCCGCCGGAGGGGATTGGACAGACAGCTCAGGACGGTGTCGAGATCCAGCGAAGTCCGGCAGCATTCGAAGCGGGCCTCTTCCAGGACGCGGCCCACCGAGGCAAGCAGGCCGTCGATGCGGAAAGGCTTGGTCACATAATCCGAAGCTCCCTGGCGCATGGCCGCCACTGCGTTATCAACGCTGGCAAAGGCGGTGATCATGATAACCGGCAGCCGAGGTGCTTTGTCCCGGATACGGCCAAGCAGCTCCAGCCCGCCCAGGCCGGGCATGACCAGATCGAGCAGGATCAGGTCAAAGTTTTTAAGGGCAAGATGCTCCAGCGCCTCTTCGCCCCGGCTGGCCTGGGTGACAGAAAATCCGGCCTCGCCCAGCACCTCGGCCACGCTTTCCCGCAGATCCTGATCATCATCCACCACCATGATTTCAGTCATTTTTGCTCCCTTTCGACAAGGCATGGGGGAAGACCAACAGTACGGTGGTGCCGACGCCGACCATGCTGTTCAATTCGATTCTTCCCCGGAATGATTCCATGATGCTGTAGCACAGGGAAAGACCCAGCCCCGTGCCCTGGCCCACTTCCTTGGTGGTATAGAAGGGCTCCATCGCT
>JAPLJG010000061.1 GCA_026388735.1 Deltaproteobacteria bacterium | reverse complement strand
GATCGACCGCTCGAAAAACCCCCGCTCAATCTCCAGTTGGTGAATATTCGATACCTGGTCCTGCGGCTCATATCCCCGCCTTCCGGAAACAGTGACCCGCGACTCCTCGACCATCACGGCAAGGCTCTCCGGCTCCATACCGGAGATATCCATGCAAACAATGATCGCCGATGCGGTCTCGTACACATCCGCGGCAGGAAACCAGTGTCCGGCATGAAACATGAAGCCTCTACCTCGCAAAGTCATGCTCTGCGAAAATCCATTGGGCGTTCTATAAAAGAAATGCCTTTTTCTGGAGTGATCCATGACCTTTCATTCCTCGCGCTTTTTGCGGAAGCCAACCCCTGTGGTTAGGGATTTTCAACANACATATTATCTGCGGCACGCATTGGCAATCGTTCCAGTCATCGCCGACCTTGGACCCGCGCCACTCACTGCTACATTCGCAGGTTCCCTGGATCACCTTCTCGCCGTTGCATTCAGGACACACCTTTTTCCCCGCATTGTTCATAACATCCCTCCTCATCCCAAAATTAAAGAGCCCACCAGCGTGACTGGCATGTATTGCTTCACCCCATATAAAAAAGTATGGAGCCGTTCACGGAAGATGTCAAGGGACTGATGCCAACAAGGTGATGACATCCTTACAATTCATCAGCCTGTCGGCAGGCGTGCGCCACCATGATCTTTTTGGCCAGACCGGCGTTGATGGCCAAGCGCGTTCCCTTGCTTGCCACGATGAGCGGTCCTGCGGAATGGTTACTGACGATCTCCAGGCATGACCCCACCGCAAGGCCCATATCGCTCAGCCGGGCCTGCACCTCCCGACCGCCCAGGATGGTGACGATCCGCACCCGTTCACCGTTGGCGGCATACTGCAAGGACAGGGCCGGTTCCCGCTGGGCCATGCACGAAGCGCACAGGCCGTAAATCTCCATCTTGTGCTGGAGCGGGTGGAACTGGAACTGCCCCGCGATTTCGTGCTGGAGCCGTTCAAGGTCGCTATTGGCAAACTCCTGAATCTTGCCGCAGCGGGTGCAGATGAAATGGTCATGGTGCATGCCGAGGTGGTGGTGTTCGTAGACCGCCTCCTGGGTTTCAAACAGCTGTTTCTGGGCAAAGCCGAACTGGCAGAACATCTCCATGGTTTCTTTGAGAAACTCCCGATCCAGCAGTTCCGGCCTTTTGGTCCGGATAATTCCTTCCAACCCGGTCAGGCTGAGATGATCTTCCACGGAGAGAAAAATATCCAGCACCTTGAGCCGCTCTTCGATGCGGGAGGCATTAAAAGATTGCAGCACCTCCTGAAACTGTTCCCGCTCCTGCTGGTGCTGGGTCTGGGGATCAAGCCCTTGCGGGGCAGCGCCTTGCTTGCCCTTGCTTTTTGCCGACCGGAAAAAACCAAACATTTACTTACTCCTTTGGTAGTGCCTCAATCCATCTGCACCCACTCATCGTTTACCAACAGATAATGGGGCCGGAAACGGGCTTTATAGGCCATGGCCGCCACCGGCTCTATCCAGTAACCAAGATAGAGATAATCGCAGTCTTCGCGCCTGGCAAGCTCGGCCAGGTACAGGATATTGAAGGTTCCCAGGCTTCGTTTCTCAAAACCAGGATCAAAATAGAAATACACCGCGCTCAGGCTGCGCTCGGCCAGATCGACAATGGACACCCCCACCAACTGTCCGGCCAGGCGAAAGGAGATTTCCATGGTCGGGGCCAGGGAGTTGACAAAAAATCCGCTGTAATAATCCTGGGCCGTACTGGCCCGACCCGGATAGCGGCTGTTCAAGAAGCGGTCCAGCAGGTTCAGCTTTTCCTGCGTCACCTCAAGCGGGCCCACGCTGATCTCGATGTCCTGGTTCCGCTGACGGACGCGCCGCATGTTCCGGGAGGGGCGAAAGGTTTCCATCGCAAGCCGGATGGGCACACAGGCCGCACAGTCCGGGCAGCGCATGGCATAGATGGTGTTGCCGTTGCGCCGGTATCCGGCGGCAAGGAACTCTTCGAGCAGGGCCGGAGGCAGAAAACTGAAAGCCGCCTGGTGATAAACCGCCAAGCAGTCGAGGCCGTAGGGGCACTCCGCCGGGGTGTCCACAAAATATGGGGAGAGCTTGGCGATGAACCGGCCGGTATCACTCACATCCACGGAGGTCATGGTCACCCTAGAGGCCGACTCCATTATTGGTAGAGAAAATATTTCTGCCGCATCTCGTTGAAACCGTCAAGCCCAGGCTGCCAACTCCGCTCAAGCTCACAAATGTCCGCACCTGCCGCCAGTTGCGGCCTGAGCTTGCTGTCACCCAAAATCAGATCAAGGGGAATCCGCTCAAATTCGTACTCATAGGGCGGGGCCTTCAGAGCGAACTGCTCCGGATAGCATTTCATGAAAGCCTGCAACAAGGCCAGCGAGGTACGATAGGGCAAAAAGACCTGCGGGTCGGTGACATGGAGCTGAAAACCCTTGCAGGGCTGTCCTGCCCACTTGTTGGCCGTGGGCTCAAAGGCCAGGGGGCGGAGAAAACAACCGGGCAATGGCACCTGGATGCTGTCCAGAACCGTCTGCCAGTCAAGAAACGGGGCGCCGAAGATTTCAAACGGCAAGGAGGTGCCCCGGCCTTCGGAGATGTTGGTGCCTTCAAAGATCACCTGGCCCGGATAGACCAGGGCCGTAGTGGGATTCGGCATGTTGGGCGAGGGGAAGACCCAGGGCAGTCCGGTGTCGGGGAAAAGCATCCGCCGCTGCCAACCGGGCATGGTCACCACCTCAAGATCCGCGCCGATTGCGTACTCAACATTGAGCAACCGGGCCAGCTCGCCAAAGGTGAGGCCGTGGCGCATGGGCAGCGGATACAGCCCGACAAAGGAGCGGCAATCATTCTGCAACAGATTGCCTTCCACCGCCCCCCCGCCCACGGGATTGGGCCGGTCCAGCACCACCACCTTCTTGCCGTGGCGGGCCGCCTCCTCCAGGCAGTAGGCCAGGGTGTAGAGGAAAGTATAGACCCTGGTGCCCACATCGACGATATCCACAAGCAGCACGTCAAAATGCTCATACATGGCCGCAGTGGGCCGACGCACCTCGCCGTACAGGCTGAACACCGGCAAGCCGCTGACCGGATCGGTCATGTGGTCCGATTCGATCATGTTGTCCTGCTTTTCCGCGAAAAATCCGTGCTGGGGGGTGAACAGTCGGTGGAGGCCTGATTGCAGAGCAGGGCCAGACGTTTGCCGGCAAGATACGCAGGGGGGGATGCCAAGAGGTTCTCAATTCCGAGGGTAACCATGATTCTCCAGTTTCAGCGTATGAATGGAATGACCGGCAACGTCAGCGCCCGGCATTTTTTTCTTTGCACTTTGCCCACGGCTGATTAGTTTAGCCATGTGGGTCAATGGAATATAATCGAACCTGCCACCTTCGTGCATCAAAAAGGAGACAGGCACACGACATGATCTGAAATAGAGAGGATTCTTACGATGAAGATCGCAATCAGCGGCAAGGGCGGCGTGGGCAAGACCACGATCATGGCCATGCTGGCCAAATATCTCCAGAAACACGGCAGGGAGGTGCTGGTCATCGACGCGGACCCCAGCCCGCACATGGCCCAGAGCCTTGGCTTTGCCGAGGATGAAAAAATCACCCCCATCGCCGAAATGAAAGACCTGCTGGTGGAGCGCTCCGGCAAGGTGGACGGCTCACCCTTTTACAACATCAACCCCCAGGTGGACGATCTGTTGGCCCGCTTCATCGTGGAAAAGGACGGCATCAAGCTCATGGTCCTGGGCGCCATCCAGACCGCCAAGGGCGGCTGCGCCTGCCCGGAAAGCAACGTGCTCAAACGAATGCTCACCAAACTGCTCCTATCCCCCTCCCAGGTGGTGCTGCTCGACATGGAGGCCGGGGTGGAACACCTGGGCCGGGGCACCATCGCCGGAGTGGATCATCTGCTCATCGTGGTAATCCCCTCAAAATCCGGGGTACGCACCGCGCTGAAGATCAAAAAACTCGCCGAGGAATCGGGCATCCCCCGCATCTCCTTTGTCGGCAACCTGGTAGCGGATGACGACGACCGGGCCTTTCTGGCAGAGGCCCTTAGCGAGGCCCCCCTTGCCTGCTTCCCCGACTCAGCCGCGATCCGGAAAACCGAACGGGCGGGCCTGGCGATCACCGGGGCGCTGGGGGAGGTGGAAGAGGCGGCAGGGCAACTCATCAACAGTGTCCTCGGCCAGGCGCAACAATGAGCATGGCTGCGGTCAAAACCGCTTTCGACGAGGGAGCCCAGACCTACGACCGAGCCCGCAGGCAACTTATCCCCTGTTTCGATGATTTTTACACCACGGCCCTGGCGCTGATCCCGCATCAACCCCAGGCCAACTTCCGGGTGCTGGACCTCGGCGCTGGCACGGGACTGCTCTCGTTCTTGGTTGCCGAGAAGTTTACCAAGGCCCGGATCACCCTGATGGACATCTCCCAGAAAATGCTGACCAAGGCACGGGAACGGTTTGCCGGGATGGAGGAGCGGGTGGCGTTTATTGCAGGAGATTATGCGGACGGCTTTGAGGGACAATTCGAGGTGGTGATATCCGCCCTATCCATCCATCACCTTGCGGATGCAGACAAAATCAAGCTGTTCAAGAATATCTATGAGGCCTTACCCGATGGCGGCATATTCATCAACGCCGATCAAATTCTGGGACCAACACCAGACATCGAACAGGTGTACCAAGAAACCTGGCTTCGGCAGATTCGAGAACGCGGCGTTTCCGACGGAGACCTCAATGCCGCCCTGGAACGGATGCAGGCGGACCGAATGGCTCCCCTGGACTCCCAGCTAAACTGGTTGCAACAGGCCGGATTCAATTCGGTACACTGCTGGTACCAAAACCACCGCTTCGCTGTCTTTTCCGGGAAAAAGGGCGGAGGCGGCAAAGGCCTGCCCTTGTAATACGCTTCCTCAGCCGAAACACAACCCACAGTCCGGGCAGGTCGTGGTGGTGGTCGCAAAACCAAAGCCACAGGCCGGGCAGATAGCCTCCTCGGCTTCCGGGTTGAAAACTGCCTCGGCATGGGTATCGTCATGCTCGGCCATGACGGTTGCCCGGCGATGCTCTTGAGCAAGCACCTGCAAGGCATCCTGCACCTCTTCCTGCCGAACCTGAAGCTGAAACTTGGGGGCGCAGCCGCCACTGGCACAACCACCGCCTTCCTTGCTGATCATGACGCCGATCTGTTCCGCCTCCAGCAACGCCTTGAGATGCTTGAGGTCGGCCATGGGAGCCTGGAAAATGACGACCAAATGGTCATCGGGGGTCAACGCCCCTTTCCGCTTTTGACGAGAGCCGCCTTTGTTTTTTTCCATTACCGACAACTCGGCCCCCCAGACAAGCTCGACTGCGCAGGTTGCGCACTTTTCGATCTCCGACCGGTACTCGTCGCGGCACTTCGGGCAATACTTCAAATCGTGTTCAATCATGATGGCCTCACAAAAAATGAATCAGGTCTTCTTCCTCTAACATGCTCTACAACTGTTGTTTTACATACGTGACTGTTACCCTTACCTTCTACATTCTCGCCTTTGGATGGGCCCGATCATAGACCTCGTTCAGATGATCCATATTCAGATGGGTATAGCGCTGGGTGGTTGAGAGACTTACATGCCCCAGCAATTCCTGCACCGTGCGCAGGTCCGCCCCCATCTCCAGAAGATGAGTGGCAAAGGAATGGCGCAGGGCATGGGGCGTTACCCGGGCGGCGATTCCGGCCCGCAGGGCATACAGCTTCACCAGCCGTTCGATGCTTCGGGTGGTGAGCCGCAACCCTCGGTGATTGAGAAAAACCGCCTTGTTTTCCGGTGCCTCCCCACGGGCGATCCGTTCGCGGATCAACAGGGTCCGCTGGGGCAGGTATTGGCTGAGGGCTTCAAGGGCCGGGCTGCCCACCGGCACCAACCGTTCCCGATTGCCTTTGCCGGTAACCCGCAGCATGCCCTCTTCCGCATCAAGGCGCTCCAGGTCGAGAGCCGCAAGCTCGGCAACCCGCAGCCCGGTGGAATAGAGAATCTCAAGAATCGCCCGATCGCGGGCGGCAAAGGCATCCGCAGCGCCGGGCATCTCCAGCAGGGTAAAGACCTCGTCCACCGTGAGAAAAACAGGCATGTGCTTTTCCTGTTTCGGCGTGGCAATGGGCGCGACCGGGTCATGGGTTATGATCCCCTCACGGAGAAGATGGCGGAAAAAAGTGCGCAGCGCCGAGAGCTTTCTGGCCACGGAACTGCCCTTGTTTTTGCCATTCAGGGCATAGACATAGGAGCGAACGGCACGGGCCTCGATTTGACGGACATCCTGCCTAGGCTCGACAAACGAGGCAAATTCGGCAAGATCACGGCCATAGCTTTCAACGGTTTTAGGAGAATAGCCCTTTTCCACGGAAAGCCAGCGGCTGAATTGGGGGAGAAGATCCTGTAGGGAATAGGGCATAAAGGTCTTTCTTTAAAAAAAGCGTTTGCGCCACGCGGGCATGATAAAACGATGCCCAGACAACCTATCATAATCATGTTTTTTTGGAAAGACATTGCCCCGGAGCGCAACTTCATTTATTTTAAGCAATTCTATTCATACTTGCCGACAGACGAGGGCCATTGTTTTCTTGAGAAGCCTCGGGAGGGATCATGTCCAAAAAATCTTTTGAAGAAGCCCTGGAGTCACTTGAGCAGATCACCCAGGAGCTGGAAAACGGCGACCTGAGCCTGGAAAAATCCCTGAAAAAATTTGACGAGGGCATCAAACTGGCCGAGTTGTGCAACCACAAGCTGGAGGAAGCACAGCAGAAAGTTGATCTCCTCTTAAAAAAAGACGGCAGGCTCATCAGCGTTCCCTTTGTCTCCACTGCTGCGGCTTCAGATGAAGACGAAGTCTAACCTCTGTCTCGCTAGCGACCACCGGGAATTTCCCAGCCATGGAATTTAAAAAATACCTGAATCAACAATGCGCGGTTGTCGAACAGGCCTTGGCGCGCTATATGTTGCCTGAAGAGGGTCCTCTTGCCAACCATATCAAGGCCATGCGCTACAGCCTTTTTGCCGGAGGCAAAAGAATCCGGCCCATCCTAGCCCTGGCCGCGGCAGAGGCCTTGCATAGCACCACCGAGCATCTTTTACCCGTGGCCTGCGCCCTGGAATGCATCCACACCTACTCCCTGATCCATGACGACCTGCCGGCCATGGACGATGACGGTCTCAGGCGCGGGAAACCAACCTGCCATGTGGTGTTCGGGGAAGCAGAGGCCATCCTGGCCGGGGACGGCCTGCTCAGTTTCGCCTTTGAGCTGCTGAGCCATCCCGATGCCCAACAGGGCATGACCCCGGACGCCCAACTCCGGATGATCAACATCATCGCCCACGCCATCGGTCCGAAGGGTATGGTCGGCGGCCAGTCTCTGGACCTTGCCGCCGAAGGCCAGGCGATCCCTTTTGAACACCTGCGGTTGATCCATGGCTACAAAACCGGCGCGCTGATTACCGCTTCCGTGCAGGCCGGGGCGATCTTCGGCAAGGGTGACGAGACACAGTTTACGGCTTTAAGCCGATACGGCGCACAGATCGGCCTTGCCTTCCAGATTGTTGATGATCTGCTGGATGTTGAGGGAACCACGGAAGATCTCGGCAAGACTGCCGGAGCCGATGCCCAGCGGAACAAGGCAACCTACCCGGCCTTCTTCGGCGTTGCCAAGACAAAGATCATGGCCAAAGAAGCTGTTGATGAGGCCGTGACCGCCCTAGAAATTTTTGACGCCAATGCCGAGCCGCTCCGCGCCCTTGCCCGGTATATTTACGAACGGAACAACTAACCGGGTAACCGGTCGCCAGCACCGCATCTGCTTTGTCATCGGCCTAATCCGCATACCATGTGTATAGCGGACAGACCTCTTTCTCGCATCTGCGGCACTGGCGACCGATTACACTTCCTGGCCCGTCGAAATTTTAGTGCTTCTGATAAACGATTATAACTAACCGGACACCCATCAGGGTAAAACCCGGAGGAAAAGGCCACAATGAGCCATACCCCATTGCTAGACAGCATCAATTCCCCGGTTGACCTCAGAAAGCTCTCGGTGGAACAACTCGGGACGCTGGCGGCGGAAATCAGAGAAACGATCATCCAGACCGTTTCCCAGACCGGCGGACACCTGGCGCCCTGCCTGGGGGTGGTGGAACTCACCCTGGCCATCCACTATGTTTTCGATACCCCGGAAGACAAGGTGGTCTGGGACGTGGGCCATCAGAGCTACACCCACAAGCTGATCACCGGCCGTAGGGACCAGTTCCACACCCTGCGCCAGTACCAGGGGATCAGCGGCTTCCCTAAAAGAGCGGAAAGTCCCTATGACGCCTTTGACACCGGCCACAGCAGCACCTCGATCTCGGCCAGCCTGGGTATTGCCACGGCCATGGATCTGAAAGGCGACCCTCACAAAAGCATCGCTGTAATCGGCGATGGCTCCATGACCGGCGGCATGGCCTTTGAGGCCCTCAATCAGGCGGGGCATCTTCACAAGAACCTCATTGTCATCCTCAATGACAACGAGATGTCCATCTCCCCAAATGTGGGGGCACTTTCCAGCTTCCTGAGCAGAAAACTGACCAGCAAGACCGCAGTGCGGGTCAAAAAGGAGATGGAACATTTCCTCAAATCCTTCTCCAACGTGGGGGAGAACATCCTCTCTATCCTCAAAAAAAGCGAGGAAAGCTTCAAGGGCTTTTTTACGCCCGGGATGCTCTTCGAGGCCCTTAAGTTTGAATACATCGGCCCTATCCCTGGGCACAAGCTGGAAAACCTCATTGAGGCACTGAGCAATGTCCGCGATTTCAGCACCGGCCCCACGCTCATCCATGTACTGACCACCAAGGGCAAGGGCTACGAACCAGCAGAAAAAAATCCAGGCGATTTCCACGGGGTCGGTCCTTTTTGCATTGAAACCGGTCTGCCCCTCCCGTCCCCACCTGCCCCGCCCAGCTACACCAAGGTCTTTGGCGAAACCCTGATGCAGATCGCGGAACAGGACCCCCGCGTTGTCGCCATAAGTGCAGCCATGCCCGCTGGCACAGGCCTAAGCGATTTTTCCCAGCGGTTTCCCGAGCGTTTCTTTGATGTGGGGATTGCCGAACAGCATGCCGTGACCTATGCAGCAGGCATGGCCACGGAAGGATTGCTGCCGGTGGTGGCCATTTACTCCACTTTCTTCCAGCGCGCCCTTGACCAAATAATCCACGACGTCTGCCTGCCCAATCTGCCGGTGACCCTGGCCATTGACCGGGGCGGCCTGGTCGGCGATGACGGACCCACCCACCACGGGGTGTTCGACCTGTCCTTCCTACGCTTCATCCCCAATCTGGTGATCATGGCCCCAAAGGATGAGAATGAGCTGCGCCACATGCTGCACACGGCCATTCTTCATCCTGGCCCCGCGGCTGTCCGTTATCCACGCGGCAACGGGGAAGGTGTCCATCTGGACGATGTGCTACAACGCATTCCTCTAGGGACAGGCGAGCTTCTCCGGGAAGGAAAAGATATCCTCTTGCTCCCCATCGGCAACAGGGTTTCCGCTGCCATGGAGGCGGCATCAGGGCTAGAAAAACTTGGGATTGAGGCGGCGGTGATCAACCCGCGCTTTGTCAGGCCCTTGGACGATACGCTGATCTGTGAGTGGGCCAGTCGAACCGGCAAAGTGATAACCATCGAGGACAACGTGAAGAAAGGCGGCTTTGGCAGCGCCATTCTTGAGCTTTTTGCCCAGCAAAATCTCTGGGGCATTCAAACAAAGGTACTGGGCCTACCGGATAAATTCATGGAACACGGCACCCAAGCCCAGCTTCGTCATAAGGGAAATATCGATGTCCCGGCGATCATCGTCGAAGCCCTTGCCCTCTGCGGGAAACAGCGCTAGACCGTTGCGATAAAACAATCCAGCCTGCTTACCCCCCCAAAAACGGCAACAGTGGCAGCGACGTAACGAGCCGTAGCTAAACAGGTCCTGTTTAGGGGATACTAAGCTTCGTGCCCAAACGTATCTTCCTGTTTCTCAATCAACCTAAAAACCTGGATCAACTGATTTTTGCTTTCCTCTGAGACACTGATAAACCTACAGGCCAAACGAATACGCTTTGGCGAGTGATCCGAATTTGAATCAACCACACTCAGACGCCGGGCCACGGAATACAAACCGGCGACTTTCAGGATAACACCATCAAGATTAAACTCCATCCTGATCATTGCAGGCATAAACCAGTGTAACTGTGCAGGGGCATCGAGTTCGCACAGCACTCCACCCTCACTGAAATTAATGACCTCGGCGGGAAAACTGTTGCTCCCCTGGTCCAGAGTAGCACGGGTGTCATGCACACTATAACGCCTGGTCGCCCGCATGGCGAAATGGGTACAGGTTCTTATAATCAGCTCGCCTAAGGCGTTGGGCGCACAGGGAATGATGATATGTTCCTGAATGCCGTAGCGCTTGATCTCTTCAAAATAATCCTGCTTTTTGCTTGAAGTAAACAGGATAAAATTCGTTTTTTGTGCCTCTGGCAGGGCAAGTCGTTTTTGGGCGAATACAAGCCATTTTTTATTGGAGGATTCCTTGGAAAAAATTACCAAATGGTACCGAGCATCTTCGATGAGGCCCTGTGCCTCCTCAGCATCCTGGGCCTCGGAAACAACTGCGTCATTTACCGTGGCCTGAATCATGGTACGGATTATACGCCGCATGCTGGCTGAACTGTCCATGATAATAATATTTCTGGCCATGATTCACTCCTTGGAAAAATTGATACCCGTATAAAACACGAAAGCTCCGCCGACTTTTTCCTTATCCCCTACCAGGGTCGCCAGCAATCCCGCAAGATCTCGAAGCTGGTCCATACTCACTGCCTGAAAAAACGTATTGTTATTCCTGGTGCATCGCCACATAAAAAATTATATACAGAAATCAATCCGTATAACAGAAAATATTTTCATTGGGTCTGTCTCTTCGCCAAGAAACC
>JAPLJG010000111.1 GCA_026388735.1 Deltaproteobacteria bacterium | reverse complement strand
TCACGAAGGAAAACTCCTCGGTGGTCCAGAGGACCAGTTCCTCGGAGAGCCGACTCCGGTGGATCTGGACCAGGCTGGCCGCACTCATGAACTCGATGATGAAATCCCGGTCCCCCACCGTGTCCATGCTGTTGGCGGTGATTTTCGGAAAACCCAGCTCCTTGGCAACAAACTCCCGATCGATGGGCAACCCGGTTCCGGCCAGGGCCGCGGCCCCAAGGGGCATGACATTGATCCGCTTCAGTCCATCGCTGAGGCGTTCCCGGTCGCGGCCAAACATCTCGTAATAGGCCAGCATGTGGTGGGCCACCAGCACCGGCTGGGCTCGTTGCATGTGGGTGTAGCCTGGCATCACCGCGTGTTCATATCTGCGGGCCAGCACCACAAAGGCCTTTTGCAGACCGGTGAGCAGGTCGATGAGGTTTTGGCATTCCTCCCTGAGATACAGACGCACATCCAAGGCCACCTGGTCGTTGCGGCTTCGGGCGGTGTGTAGCTTTTCTCCGGCCGGGCCGATCTTTTCCACCAGGGTCTTTTCGATGTTCATGTGGATGTCTTCAAGCTCGGGCCTGAAGATAAACGTCCCTGCTTCGATCTCGCGTTCGATCTGGCCAAGGCCTTTGACGATTTGGTCCCGTTCCTTGGCGCTGATCAGGCCCTGCTTGGCAAGCATCTTGGCGTGCGCCCGGCTGCCAGCGATGTCATGCTTATACAGCCTGGCATCGTAGTGGATGGACGCGGTGAAGGCCTCCACCGAGGCAGCGGTCTTTTCCGCAAACCTGCCGCCCCACAGCTTGGCCGGGGCCTTTTTTTTCTCTTTTGAAGAGGATGCCATTGTCGTCTCTGCTTGTGCCGGGGTTATTTCTTCTTTTTTTCCACCAAGGCCTGGATGGTCAGGCGCAGGGCATTGAGGCGGATAAACCCGCCGGCATCGGACTGGGTGTACACCTGGTCTTCCTCAAAGGTGGCAAAGCTTTCCTGGTAGAGGGACTGGTCGGACTTCCGGCCCACCGGGATGCAGTTGCCCTTGATCAGCTTGAGTCGCACCACGCCGTTTACCGTTTCCTGGGCATTGTCCATGGTCTTTTGCAGGAGTTTCATCTCCGGCGAGAACCAGAAACCGTTGTAAACGAGCTCGGCATAGCGGGGGATCAGGCTGTCGCGGATCTTCATGACCTCGCGGTCCAGGGTGATGGTCTCCAGATCGCGGTGGGCGCAGCGCAGAATGGTGCCGCCCGGGGTTTCGTACACCCCGCGGGATTTCATGCCCACGAAGCGGTTTTCCACCATGTCCAGACGGCCGATGCCGTTGGCGCCGCCCAGGGCGTTCAACCGAGCCAGCATGGCCGCAGGGCTGAGCTTCTCGCCATTGATGGCCACCGGGTTGCCGCCCGCAAACTCCATCTCGATATAGGTCGGTACATCCGGGGCCTTTTCCGGGGAAACGGACAGCTTGAACATGCTCTCCTCCGGCTCGTTCCAAGGATCTTCCAGGATACCGCCCTCAAAGCTGATGTGCAGCAGATTCTCGTCGGAGCTGTAGGGCTTTTCCTTGGTAACCGGCACGGGGATGGCGTGCTTTTCCGCATAGGCCATGAGCTTGGTCCGGGAGTTGAGGTCCCAGATCCGCCAGGGGGCGATGATGGTCAGTTTCGGGTTTAAGGCCAGATAGGTCAGCTCAAAGCGGACCTGGTCGTTGCCCTTGCCGGTGGCGCCGTGGCTCACCGCATCGGCCCCTTCCGCCTCGGCGATCCGCACCTGTTCCCGGGCGATGACCGGCCGGGCCAGGGAGGTGCCCAGCAGATAGGAGCCTTCATAGATGGCGTTGGCCCGAAAGGCCGGAAAGACATAGTCGCGGACAAACTCCTCGCGCAGATCGGAGATGATCACCTTCTCGGCGCCGGTGACCATCCCTTTGGCCCGGACCTTGTCCCAATCTTCCTCCTGGCCCACGTCGGCGGCAAAGGCCACGACCGGAACTTGATACTCTTCCCGGAGCCACTTGAGGATAACCGAGGTGTCCAGCCCGCCGGAATAGGCGAGAACGATCTTGTTTATATTGTCAGCCATTGGCCGTATTCTCCCAGTGTGCAGTAATGATTCAGTGTTTTAGGCCAGATGTATGGCCAGAATGGCCTTGTGGATATGGAGCTTGTTCTCAGCCTGGTCAAAGGCGACGCATTGCGGACCCTCCAGCACCTCTTCGGAGATCTCTTCGTCGCGGTGGGCCGGCAGGCAATGGAGGACAATGGCTCCTGGTTTGGCCTGGGCCACCAGGGCGGCGTTTACCTGGTACGAACGGAACACGGCCAGCCGCGCCTCCTGCTCGGACTCCTGGCCCATGCTGGCCCAGACGTCGGTATTGATTACGTCCGCTTCCCGCACCGCTTCGGCAGGATCGCGTACTACCCTTATGGGCTGGCTTGCCTGGGCTTGGGCCGCCGCGAGGATGGCGGGGTTGGGATCATAGCCCTCCGGACACGCCAGGGTCAAGGCAAAGCCGAAACGGGCCGCCGCCTGAATCCAGGAGTTGGCCATGTTGTTGCCGTCGCCCAACCAGGCGATGTGGAGCTTTGCCACCTCTCCCTTGTGCTCGATCACGGTCATGATGTCGCTCAACACCTGGCAGGGATGGTGCAGATCGGTGAGGGCGTTGATCACCGGCACCGAAGAATATCCGGCCAGCTCATCGACAATGGCCTGACCATAGGTGCGGACGACCATGCCGTCCACATAGCGCGCCATGACCCTGGCCATGTCCTTAAGGGGCTCGTTGCGGGCCAGCTGGGTGTCCCGACCGGAGAGATAGATCACCTGACCGCCCAGGCCATACATGGCCGCCTCAAAGGAGACCCTGGTCCGGGTGGAGGGCTTTTCAAAGATGAGGGCCACGGTTTTTCCGGCCAGCTGCTGATGGCGAACCCCGGCCTTGGCTTCTTTTTTAAGAAGCAGGGCCTTTTCGATGTAGGCCCCAAGCTGCTCTTTGCTGAAATCCTGTAATGCCAGTAGGTGCTGTGTCATGGTTTTGCTCTCTCTGCCAGCCTCCCCCACACGGTATTGCGGAAAGAAGACCTCTCTCTGTTCAGGGCGTCCTGTCGGCGGCATGTTGCGCGGCAGGATTCAGGAGACCGGCTACGGACAATGTCACCCCTCAGGTTGGGCCAAACTACAATTCATACAAAAAAACTTTTTTTTTGCAAAGGGATTTTTCGTGGAAAATGTATGGGGGGCTATTGGCTCAGCTCGGCAAAAACCTCGTCCAGGGCCTGGATCAGCCGATCTATCTCGGCGCGGCTGATGATCAGCGGCGGCAGACAACGCAGCACCTTGCCCCCGGCAAAGTTCAGGAGCACCCCTTTTTCAAAGAGCCGGTTGACCATAGCCGGGCCGTGCTCAAGCCAAGCCTCGGTCAGGGGCAGCCCTTGGATCAACCCAAGTCCGCGGGCAGGGGTTGCCATGGCCGGGTATTTGGCGGCCAGCCCGGTGAGCCGTTCGGCCAAATAGGCCCCTTTGGCTCGGACCTCGGCGAAAAAGCCGTCGGCCAGCATGATTTGCAAGGTAGCAACCGCAGCGGCGCAGACCACCGGATTGCCGCCGAAAGTCGAGGCGTGGCTGCCCGGCTCGAACGCCTTGGCCACCGACTCTGTGGCCAGCATGGCGCCAATGGGCAGACCATTGCCCAGGGCCTTGGCCAGGGTGAGGATGTCGGGGGTCACCCCGCACTGCTCGTAGGCAAAAAGGGTGCCGGTTCTCCCCATGCCCACCTGGATTTCATCAAAAATCAGCAGCAGTCCGTGCGTGTCGCAGAGTTGGCGGATACCGGCGAGATACTCGGGCGCCAGGGGGCGAACGCCACCTTCTCCCTGTAGGGGCTCGCAGAGAATGGCGCAGGTCTCCGGGCCAATCATCGACTCCAAGGCATTGAGATCGCCGAAGGGCGCATGCCGGAAGCCTTGGGGCAGTGGTTCAAAGCCCTGATGGAACTTGGCTTGGCCCGTGGCTGCCACGGTGGCCAGGGTCCGGCCATGAAAAGAGCCGGCCAGGGAGATGATCTCGTATTTTCCCGCCGGGCTCGCTTTGCGCGCCAGCTTGATGGCGGCTTCATTGGCCTCGGCCCCGGAGTTACACAGAAATACCCGGTCGGCAAAGGAGTGGCTGATCAGCAGCTCGGCCAGTTCGGTTTGCGGAATCGTGTGGTAGAGGTTCGACACATGCACCAGGGTGGAGGCCTGGCGGCAGATCGCCTCGGTGATTGCCGGATGGCAGTGGCCCAGGCTACAGACCGCGATGCCGGCGAGGCAATCCAGATATTCCCTGCCGTCGGCATCCTTGAGCAGGCAGCCCTTACCTTCAACCATCACTGCGGGGTACCGGCCATAGGTGGTCATGAAGGAAGCATTACTTTTTTCGATCCAGTCTGCATTCGCCATTATACCACCTCGGTTCCCACACCCTGCTGGGTGAACATTTCAAGGAGGATGGCATGTTCCACCCGGCCGTCGATGATGTGCGCCTTGCCGACCCCGGCGCGGACCACGCCCTGACAGCACTTGACCTTGGGGATCATGCCCCCGGCGATGACCCCGTCTTTGATGTACTGGTCCGCCGCGTCGCAGCTCATGGAGGAGATGAGCGCGCCTGCCTTGTCCAGAACCCCGGCCACGTCGGTGAGCAGGATGAGTTTTTCCGCCTTGAGTTGGGTGGCGATGGCGCCGGCCACGAGATCGGCATTGATGTTGTAGGCTTGCCCGTCTTCGCCCACACCCACCGGAGCGATGACCGGGATGAAGTCCTGGGCGTCCAGGGTGTGGAGAATCTGCGGATTGACCGCAGTCACCTCCCCCACCCGGCCGAGGTCGATGATTTCCGGCGGGGTGTTTTCGGCCTGGGCCTTCATGAGTTGCATCTTCCGCGCCTTGATCAGGTCGCCGTCCCGGCCGGAAAGGCCCACCGCCTTGCCCCCATGGAAATTGATCAGGCCGACGATCTCCTTGTTCACCTTGCCCACCAGAACCATCTCCACCACGTCCATGGTTTCGCCGTCGGTGACCCGCATGCCCTGCACATAATCGCTCTTGATATTCATCTTGCCCAGGAATTTGTTGATCTGCGGCCCGCCGCCGTGCACCACCACGGGGTTGATCCCGACGTACTTCATCAGGATGATGTCCAGGGCGAAGCTCTTTTTCAGCTCTTCGTCTACCATGGCATGGCCGCCATATTTGATGACCACGGTTTTGCCGTAAAATTTTTTGATATAGGGCAAGGACTCAATAAGGGTCTTGGCTTTTTCGATACCTGTGAGCATGGCAGTCTGTCTGTAATGGGTGATTGATCTGGAGGCTGATAGCAGCCGTTTGTTATTGATAGTACGCAAGATATATACCGCCAGTGGCAATCTGTAAAGAAGATAGGCGGTCAAAAACAGACGGGCTCTCCCGGTAA
>JAPLJG010000117.1:11354-30861 GCA_026388735.1 Deltaproteobacteria bacterium | reverse complement strand
TCTGCTGGACGCCTTTGTGCGGACAATCGGCGATGCCATTGACGAAAAATCTCCCTATACGGCAGGGCATGTCTTTCGGGTCGCCAATCTGACCGAGAAGATCGCTCTGGAGGTGAACAGCGCCACCACCGGCAAGTTTGCCCCGATCAGTTTCAGTGCCGACGAGCTGGCCGAGATCAGGATGGCGGCCTGGCTCCATGATGTGGGGAAGATCACCACGCCGGAGCATCTCATGGATAAGGCGACCAAGCTTGAGACCATTTTCGACCGGATAGAACTGATTCGGCATCGGGTGGAAATTTCCAGATTGAATGATGCGATCACCCGCATGGAAAGCGAACCCCACCCGAGGAAGGAAGGACGTCCTGCTCCTCAACGGCCTGTTGAGAAAACGGAAGAATGGCAAGAGATCATCAATTTTCTTGATACGATCAATCTGGGGGGCGAGGGATTGCCTGCCGGCAGCATCGAGAAGGTGCGGCGGCTCGCGGGGATCACCTATGCCATGAATGGGATGGATATGCCTCTGCTCGGCTCCGATGAGGTTGAAAATCTCTGCGTGCAGAGAGGCACCTTGACCGCAGCGGAACGCAAGGTGATGAACCACCACGTGGACATGAGCATCAGGATGCTGGAGGGGCTGCCTTTTCCCAAAAAACTTCGCAATGTCGCGGCCTATGCCGGGATGCATCATGAAAAGCTCAATGGTACCGGCTATCCTCGGGGGCTTGCGAACGGTGCCATTCCCCTGCCCGCGAGAATGCTGGCCCTAGCCGATGTTTTGGAAGCGTTGACCGCTGCGGATCGGCCCTACAAGCCAGGGAAAATGCTTTCCGAGGCCATGGGTATTCTGGAAGGGCTGGTTGAGCGGGGGGATCTGGATGGGGAGCTCTGTGATCTGGTGGTTGAGTCCGGCTTGATCGCCCGTTTTGCCCAGGATCTGTCGAGGCGCCAGCGGGATGATTTTTTTTGGCGCGGCAAGCTTTACTGCATCTAGCTTTCTTGCTACGAAACAAGATAGATCAAAAACTCCCGATTTCCTTTGGGGCCAAGGATCGGGGATGGGCTGACGCCAACCGGGACAAGGCCCAGCCCGTCGGCAAATCCTCGGATTTCTTCAATCACTTTTTCGTGCAGATCACTGTCCCTAACGACCCCCCCCGTCCCGATCTGGCCGCGGCCGACCTCGAACTGCGGTTTGATCAGGGCCAGTACCCGGATGGTTCCGGGGAAAAAAATCAGCAACGGCGGCAGCAGGGTTTTCAGGGAAATAAACGAAGCGTCGATCACCGCCAGGTCAAGGGGCTCTTTAATGTCTCCGGCTTGCAGATTTCTGGCATTGGTTCTCTCCATGACCACCACCCTCGGGTCCTGCCGTAGTTTCCAGGCCAACTGGCCATAGCCGACATCAATGGCATACACCTTGGCGGCTCCGCGCTGCAACAGACAATCGGTGAAGCCCCCGGTGGAGGCGCCGATATCGGCGCAGACCAGGCCGTTGGGGTCGATCTGGAAATGGTCCAGCCCGGCCGCCAGCTTGAACCCGCCCCGACTCACATAGGGGCAGGTCTTTCCCTTGAGCCGTATCTGGCAGTCTTCAGCAAAAAGCGAGCCGACCTTGTCGGCTGGTTGGTCGTTCACCAGTACCTGGCCTGCGGCAATCAGGGCTTGGGCTTTTTCAAGGGTGGGGGCCAGTTCGTGTTGGAGCAGGAGCTGGTCGAGTCGGATTTTCATGGTGTGAGGGTCACGCGTTGGCTGTGTCAGCCTTGCGGATCATCTCGCAGAGTTCGTCGGCCATGGCGTTGATCAGCGCGGCGTCCTTGCCCTCTACCATGACCCGGATAACCGGCTCGGTTCCGGAGGGGCGGACGAGGATGCGGCCGTCTTTGCCCAGTTTCTTTTCCAATTCTTTGAGTTTTTTGCTGAAGCCGGGGATGCTGCTGGTGTTGATGTTCTTGGCGGTCCGGACATTCTTGAGCACCTGGGGAAAGCTTTCCATGATGGTGGCCAGTTCCGACAGGGGCTGGCGCTTCTTGATCATTACCGCCAGCAGCTGGAGTGCGGCGAGGATGCCGTCGCCGGTGGTGTTGTGTTCCAAAAACACCAGATGTCCAGACTGCTCCCCACCGAAATTGTAGCCGGACTTGCGCATCTCTTCCACCACATAGCGATCGCCCACCTGGGTGCGAACCATGGCCCCGCCCAGGCGCTGCATGGCGACCTCAAGGCCCAGGTTGCTCATCACCGTGGCGACCAGAGTTTTCTTTTTCAGCTTTTTGCGGCTCATCAGGTCGGCGGCGCATATGGCCATGATATGGTCGCCGTCCACGATGTTGCCGTGCTCGTCCGCCACGATGATCCGGTCGCCGTCGCCGTCTAAGGCGATGCCGATGTCCGCCCCGAGTTCCCGGACCTTGGCAGCCATGTGTTCTGGGTGCAGGGCGCCGCAGTCGCGGTTGATGTTGGTACCGTCCGGCTCCGCCGAGAGGACGGTGACCGTGGCGCCCAGCTCCTCGAAAACGTGGGGGGCAACCCCGTAGGTGGCCCCATTGGCACAGTCCAGCACGATGTGGAAGGCATCCAGGGTGTATTCATGGGGGAAGGTGTTCTTCAAGGAGACGATGTAGCGGCCCTTGGCGTCGTCGATGCGAGTGGCGCGGCCTACCTCCTCGGCCACTGGCCGCAGGGCCGACATCTTCTCGGAAAAGACCAAGTCTTCGATCTCCAGTTCCAGATTGTCTTGGAGTTTGAAGCCGTTTCGGGCGAAGATCTTGATGCCGTTGTCTTGGAAGGGGTTGTGGGAGGCGGAGATTACCACCCCAGCATCGGCCCGCATGCTGGTGGTGATGAAGGCGATGCCTGGCGTGGGGAGTGGTCCGACCAGGAGGACGTCCACTCCCATGGAGCAAATGCCCGCAGCCAGGGCGTTTTCGATCATGTAGCAGGAAAGGCGGGTGTCCTTGCCGATGACGATCCGGTGGCCGTGCCGCATGTCCTTGACCCAGAAAGGCGAGGGCTCGGCCTATCTGCATGGCGATCTCTGTGGTCATGGGATAGGTGTTCGCTACCCCCCGCACCCCATCGGTGCCGAATAATTTTCTCATGGTTTCCTCTTGTGGGGCGGAAAAACGGGATAGGTAATGCAATCTATTCCGGGTGGCCCCTGCGTATGCCTGTTGCCGGGATGACGGTGCCCCCTGGCGATCAGGCTCATTTGCCAGGGCTCTTGCCAATCCTTACGGTGACGGTGGGCGGGATTGCCTCGATAATTTTTACCTGGTCCGCCGCCGTGATTTTAACCGGGACTCTGTGGACACCGACCGACAGCCCCTCTGTTGAGACAGTGGCCTCGAAAAGCCGCGCCTGGTTTCCTTTGCTGCTCAGAGGCAGCATGGCGCGGATGTCGATGGTGTTCGGCTCGATGGTCACCTTTCGTGCGGAATCGGGGTCAGCGAGGTGGATGGGAACATCCGCGATGGTCCTTTCGGTGGTTTTTTCGCGGATCACCACATTGGCGGTGACCACGGTCTCGCCCATGAGTTCGAGAAGCGCGGGGCGCAGTTCCAGCGGAACCTGGATGGTTGTCGGTCCTTTCAGTCCGCTGATGTCGATAGGCTTTCCCGTAAAAAGTTTTTCCCGTCCGACAATGGCCTTGGGGCCGGCAATCTTGATGAGCGGCGGTTCGAAGACCACTCCCGCCAGTTCGTGGCCAAAGGCCGGTTCGCCGATTGTCCTGGCCTGGACCGGAAGGTCTTTTTCGACCAGTTCGTCGATGAGCAAGGTGATGTGGGTGGGCTGGATGCGGGAGACGGTGACGCCCCGCGGAAATTGGATCGTTTCGGGTTCGTTGCGGATGACAATGGTGCCGGGGGTGGCCTTGGCAAGATTGATGGTTCTCGTGATCCGTTGGCGGTTGATGCCGCTGATCAGGCCGCGGGGGCCGCTGACCGTGGCCTCCAGTTGTTTCTTGAACTGGTTGGAGATGATCAGTTCCTTGGGCAGATTGACAATCTCCACCGGAATGTAGACCGTGGTGTCAACCTTGTCCTCACCCACCACGAAATACCAGAGAAGGATGGCGAAGATCAGGGAAATGAGCTTCAGTCCCCAATTGTTCGGCCAGTTGAGGAGGTTGGGGGTAGGCAGGCGCCGGATTATTTGTTTAACCAGTTTTTCCATAGCAGGGGGGTCGTATTTTCCTTGGGAACAAAGATTGCGTCAAGTCGGCTTCTGAGGGCGTTTTCATCGAGATCGGAGGTCATGGCCCCGTGCTGGACCAGGGATATTTTCTGGGTTTCTTCCGAGATCACGATGATCACCGCGTCTGTTTCCTCGGAAAGCCCGATGGCTGCCCGATGGCGGGTGCCAAGCTGTTTGCTGATGTAGGGGTTTCTGGTGAGGGGAAGCAGGGCCCCGGCCGAACGGATTCGGCCATTATGGATGATCACCGCTCCGTCGTGGAGGGGGGCGGTGGTCTGGAAGATGCTGACCAGGAGCTGTCTGCTGACGATGGCATCCAGGCTGTGCGCCGACTCGATGTAGTCGTTGAGCCCGGTTTCCCGTTCGATGACGATGAGGCCGCCGACCTTGCGCTGGGCCATCTGCTGCGCCGCCCTGACGATCTCAAGCAGAATGTGCACCATGTCTTCCTGGGGTTTGGAAAAGGTGGTTTGCCCGACCTGGGTGAGGGCTCGCCGGATATCCCGTTGGAAGATGATAATGATGATCAGAAAGATGGAGCTTAGGAACGTCCCCAGCAGCCAGTACAGAGTGAGGAATTCGAACTCCCGTGCGGCAAAATAGAGCGTGATGAGGACAACGATGCCTGCCAACATCTGGACGGCGCGGGTTCCCCGGATCAGCAGCATGATTCGATAGATGATGAATGAAACAATCATGATATCGAAGATGTCTTGCCAGCGGAGTGACTGTGCGAATTCCAGCATCGGGGTTCGAGTTCCGTCAATAAAAAATATGGGGGTGAAAAGGTGAAAATATCTGATCTTTTTTTAAAGTAAACGAAAAGCAGGGTGCCAGGCAAGGGGCATGAACGAATTTTTTTAAAAAAATTGAGGAGATCGGTCATGCTCTTGCGCGAAGAAAGGCTGTTTTTGTGCGTAGGACTTGTCGGGGCTGCCCCAACAAATATTCAAAACAGTCTGCCCAGTTGTTGCTTGACAAGGCGGGCGATTTGATTTATCTTCACAAAATTTTCCAGCATATTTCTGTCGGTGTTGTCCGGGAACGGCGGCCGGGCAGAAAACCTGCCAGCCGTCAAATGACGTGGGCAGAGTGTCTTGAATCAATCAACAATACAGTAACAGGAGTTGAGAATTGGCTAATCATAAGTCTGCTGAAAAAAGGAATCGTCAGAATCAGTTGCAACGGCTTCGCAATCGCTCCAACAAGAGCAAGATGAAGGGTGTTGTCAAGAAGGTCCTTGAGGCCGTTGAGCTGAAAGCCGGGGACCAGGCCCAGGAAGCACTGAAGTTGGCGATCCCTATTATTGAGAAAACAGCGGTGAAGGGTTCCATTCACAAAAAGAATGCTTCCCGCAAGGTTTCCCGTTTGACTAAGCGGGTAAATGCTATGTTGGCCGCGGTGTAATAACGCGAGAGCCGGTCGCGATTGTTCTCCCTCTCTGTGGGAGAACGCTTTGCCTAAGGCTCTTCTGGTTGTGCCTCTTCCGCCACGCGCAGGGATCAAGCCTGTTATTATGAAGAGTGTTTCGCTGTGATCAAAAAATAAAAAAAAGCCATGGGACGTCAGTGTTCCATGGCTTTTTTTATGAGTTGAGGGCCCATCATGTTCCGACCTTCCTTGCAGGAGTTTGAACACCTGGCGGTCGATGCCGGTCTGGTGCCGATCTATCGGGAAATCGTCGCCGACCTCGATACGCCGCTGACCATCTTTGCCAAGGTGGCGGGCGGGGAATCGCACGCCTTTCTCTTTGAAAGCCTTGAGGGCGGCGAGAAATGGGGGCGTTATTCCTTCATCGGCTTTGATCCCATCGTCACCTTTGCCAGCCGCGGCACCCAGATCACCATCACCCGCGAGGGCACGGTGGCTGAGCAGGAGGGCGATCGGGGCAGTCGGGTTTCTGGGTTACGACATGGTGCGCTTCATGGAGCGGCTGCCCGAGCGCAACCCGCCCCTGGCTCAGTTCCCTGATAGTTCTTTCATGGTGCCGCGCACCGTTTTGATCTACGACAATCTCCGGCAGTTACTCACCGTGGTCAATCTGGTGCAGACCTTTGGGGCGCTGGATATTCCGGCCCTGTATGCGAAGGCGCAGGCTGAGATCGAGGAGGTCATCGTCCGTCTGCAAGCTCCCATGCCCACTGAGTATCTCGGCGGCAAAGGCTTGAAGGCAGCCGCCACGCCCCACGCTTTCACCTCCAACATGAGCGAGCAGGCCTTCGAAAAGATGGTGGAGGCGGCCAAGGAGTATATCCAGGCCGGCGATGTCATCCAGGTTGTCTTATCGCAACGCTTTCACACCAAAACAGAACTGGCGCCTTTTAAGCTCTATCGCGCTCTGCGCCACATCAACCCCAGCCCCTATCTCTTTTACCTCAAGCTCGGTGATCTGGTTCAGATCGGCTCTTCCCCGGAGATTCTGGTCCGTTTGGAGCAGGGGAATATCGAGCTCAGGCCCATTGCCGGGACGAGAAAGCGCGGGAAAACCCCGGAAGAGGATGCCGTCCTTGAACAGGAGTTGTTGGCCGACCCAAAAGAGCGGGCCGAACATCTGATGCTCGTCGATCTGGGCCGCAACGATGTGGGCCGGGTCGCCCGGTATGGCTCGGTGGAGGTTCGTGATCTTGTGGTGGTCGAGCGATACAGCCATGTCATGCATCTGGTTTCCGGGGTGCATGGGACGCTGGCTTCTGGTAAGGATCAGTTCGACGTCCTGCGCGCCTGCTTCCCTGCGGGCACGGTGAGCGGGGCCCCGAAAATTCGGGCTATGGAGATCATCGAAGAGCTTGAACCCGAGCGGCGCGGACCCTATGCCGGCTCTGTTGGTTATTTCGGTTTTTCCGGGAATATGGATTTTTGCATCACTATCCGGACCTTTGTCATGCAGGGGGACGATCTTTGGGTGCAGGCCGGGGCAGGGATTGTCGCCGATTCGGTGCCCGCCCTGGAGTATCAGGAAACCATCAACAAATCCATGGGACTGCGGCGGGCAGTGGAGCTGGCGGAAAAAGAGTTTTAGCCCAGGCGGCGTGCGAGAAAGAATATGATAGTCATCATCGATAATTACGACTCATTCACCTACAACATCGTCCAGACCCTCGGGGGCATGGGCGCCGAGATGAAGATCTTCCGCAACGACGAGGTGGATATCGCCTTCATCGCCGGGCTTAAGCCCGACCGGCTGCTGATCTCGCCAGGCCCTTGTTCTCCGGCCCAGGCGGGCATCTCCATCGAGGCGATCCGTTTTTTCAGCGAAAAAATTCCGGTGCTGGGCGTTTGTCTGGGGCATCAGTCCCTGGGCGAGGCCTTTGGCGGACAAACCGTGCGGGCCGGGCGGCTCATGCACGGCAAGACCAGCCCCATTACTCATGACGGTCTGGGAGTATTTACCGGCCTGCCCAACCCCTTTGAGGCCATGCGCTATCATTCCCTGGTGGTTCGGGAATCGGATTTGCCCGCCTGCCTGATGGTGACGGCGCGTTCCGATCAGGGCGAACTCATGGGGCTCAGGCACCGAACCCTGCCGGTGGAAGGGGTGCAGTTCCATCCCGAATCCATCATGACCCCGGCTGGGGTGCAGTTGCTGAAAAATTTCCTTGATCCGGCCTACCCGGAAATTCTTGCCAAGCAACGCAAGGAGATGCCGGCATGATGAAAGAAGCCATCGCCAAAGTGGTGGCGGGCACCGACCTGAGCGAAGCGGAAATGGTCGGGGTGATGGAGACCATCATGGGCGGCGAAGCCACCCAGGCCCAGATTGGCGCCTTTATCACCGCGCTTAGGATCAAGGGCGAAACCGTGGATGAGATCACCGGCGCGGCCAGGGTGATGCGGGCCAAAGCCACCAAAGTGCATGGGGTTGCCGAGGGCGAAATCCTCGTTGACACCTGCGGCACTGGGGGCGACGCTTCGGGCACCTTCAATGTTTCCACCACCACCGCCTTTGTCGTGGCCGCAGCCGGGGTTCCGGTGGCAAAGCACGGCAACCGTTCCGTTTCCAGTCATTGCGGCAGCGCCGATGTGCTGGAGGCTTTGGGGGTGGACCTGGGATTGAGTGCGGAGCAGATCGGCCAATGCATTCGCGAGATCGGCATCGGCTTCATGTTTGCCCCAGCGCTCCATGGGGCGATGAAGCATGCCATCGGCCCGCGCCGCGAGATCGGAATCAGGACGATCTTCAATATCCTTGGCCCCCTGACCAACCCTGCCGGGGCCAATGTTCAGGTCATGGGGGTGTTTGCTCCCGCCCTCACTGAGACCCTGGCCAGGGTGCTGGGCAGGCTTGGCACCCGGCGTGCCCTGGTGGTGTGCGGCGAGGGCAATCTTGATGAGATTACCATTACCGGTACTACCAGGGTGTCCGACTGGGCCAACGGCGAGTTGACAACCTATAGCATCCACCCCTCGGAGCTGGGCATGGCCACGGCCAGCCTGGCCGAGATCAAGGGCGGGACAACCGCAACCGAGGCTGCGGCGCAGTTGCGTTCTGTGTTGAGCGGCAAGGCCGGACCCTGTCTGGATATGGTTCTGCTCAATGCCGGTGCCGCTCTGATGGCTGCCGGGCGTAGCGATGATTTGGCCGCAGGCGTGGTCCTGGCCCGCGAGGTTGTGGTCAGTGGGGCCGCGCTCAATAAGGTCGAGGCGCTGGTTGCCTTTTCCCGATCGGTGAAAAAAACATGATTCTCGATACCATTGTAGCCCGGAAGCAAGAAGAGGTTGCAGCCCTCAAGACCAGGGGCATTGCCATGCCTGATCTGGAGATTCCGCCGCCGCGCGGCTTTATCCGGGCGCTCACCGACTGTGCCGGGGTGGCTGTCATTGCCGAGGCCAAGAAGGCATCCCCGTCTAAGGGCGTGATTCGGCCCGACTTCGATCCGGTGGCCATTGCCCGCAGCTATCAGGCTGGCGGGGCCCAGGCCTTGTCCGTGCTTACGGACGTGGATTTTTTCCAGGGTTCGCTCGCCTATATCCCTGCGGTGCGAGCGGCGGTTGTTCTGCCGGTGCTGCGCAAGGATTTTATCATTGATCCCTTACAAATCCGGGAGGCGCGGGCCTACGGCGCCGATGCGATTTTGCTGATTGCCGCCATTCTCGAGACCAGCCAAATAGAAGATTATCTAGGCCTGGCCACCGAGCTTGGCATGGATGCTCTGGTGGAGGTGCATGACGAGGCGGAAGTCGAAAAGGCCGTGGCAGCAGGCAGCCGCCTGATCGGGGTCAATAACCGCGATCTGCGCGATTTTTCCATGGACCTGAACACTACCTTCCGCTTGCAGAAGATGATTCCGAAGGATATCCCCCTGGTGAGCGAATCAGGGATCCGTGACCATCAGGATATGTTGCGGCTTGCCGAGCATGGAATTCGGGCGGCGCTGGTCGGGGAAACCCTGATGCGGGCGGCGGACCTGGCCGAGGCTCTGCGGACGCTGGTCGGCGGGCAGAAAGGATGAAGGACATGCACGCCAGAACGCGGATCAAGGTGTGCGGGATGCGGGAGATGGCCGAGGTCGCCGCTGTGGTTGCTGCCGGAGTGGACGCGATTGGCCTGATCTTTGTTGAGCAAAGCCCCCGCTACATTGACCCGGATCGGGCTCGGGAGATTGTGAAAAGCCTGCCGCCCTTTGTCGATGCGGTGGGGGTTTTTGTCGACCAGGACGCTACGACGGTGAATGAGATTGCCCGATACTGCGGGTTGACCAAGGTTCAGTTGCACGGAGCAGAATCCCCAGCATACTGCGCGGAAATCGCCTGTCGGGTGATGAAGGTTTTTCGGGTGCAGGAATCCCTGACTTCGGCGGATTTGGTCCCCTACGCCGACGTGGTATCGGCTTTTTTGTTTGACACCTTTCACGAGAAGGCAGCCGGCGGCACCGGGCAGACCTTTGACTGGGGTCTGCTGGAGAAATTGTCGTCCCCTCGCCCGGTTGTTCTGGCAGGCGGCCTCACCCCGGATAATGTGGGTGAGGCGGTTCGGCAGGCGCGTCCTTTTGCCGTGGATCTCAATTCTGGGGTGGAGAGTGCGCCCGGACGCAAGGACATCGCCAAGGTCCGGGCGGCTATTGCTCAGGTCGCGGCAGCGGATGCTGCCGCGCTTCGTTTGTTAGCCAATCGCTGAAAAATTACCTGAGCGCGGGAAAGAGAACAACCACCTGCGGCGTGTTGCCGATGGTCACGGAGAGCCGCAGCTCTTTTACCCCGTCTGCTTCCTCGCCCGGCATCCCAGGAAAGAAAAGAACGCCGTAGGCGATCTGGTGCGGCAGGATCGTTTGGTTTCGCAGGCTTTTGGACGCAAGATCATCCTTGATTTTGTCTCCGCTTTCGCTGTAACTCTTGGCTCCCCCGACAATCGCTCCGCCCGCCGCGCCAAGCACGGCGCCGGTTCCCATTGCCTCCCCGACATTCTTGCCAGTGACTACCCCGATGGCCAGCCCGGCCAGGGCGCCAGCTGCGCCCATGAGCAGGGCTGGTTTGCCAGCACCTTTGGCTGTTTCCCCAAGATCAACATGCCCTGAAGTCCGCTGGTAGGTTTTTTCCAGGGAGAGAATCGGCCAGGCCCTGTTGTTGTTATCGATGAGAAAGGTTTGCTCGGGATTGATCTTTACTTTCTCCTGGCCGTCGTTTTGCAGGGTGAGTTGCACGGGCAGCAGGCCAGCCTTGCGGGCGCCAAAGCCGAAGGCCTGTTTGGCCGCCTCATCGTCGTTGAAAGCCAAGGCGGAAATCTTGACGCCATCGCCCACCACAATGCCGCCATTCTTGGCGTCCGGCAGATTGAGCGGGGCAACCCGGTCCTGGTAGGTGCAGCCAGTGGCTAAGCTGAACATGCTCAACAGGGCGGCAAGGCAGCCCAGACGTTTTCCGAAACCATGCATTTTTTTCATCGTCATTCCTTGTGTTGGTTACTTGAGTTTTAAACCAAAAAATCTGGTGCGGCCTTCTCGCTTAATAAAAAAGGACACCGTTGCTTTTGCCTTTATTCCCTTGATCTCATTGAGGAAGGCCTTTACATCCCGAACAGGCCTCTGGTTGAACTCAAGGATCAAATCGCCTTTGCGTAAGCCTGCTTCCGCCGCCGGGGAGTCCGGCTCAACTGCGGTGATCAGAACTCCCTGCTTGTCCGTAAGGTTAAGGGCTGCGGCAATCTCCGGGGTAAGATCCTGCACCCCCAGGCCCAGGCGTTTGTTGAGGTTTTCCGTCGGTTCGGCTGCGGCGGCCTGCTCCTCATTGAGCTTAGCAATGACAATGGGGAGCTTTTTTAGCGCACCTTTTCTAAAGAGGGTGATTTCCGCCTTGCTTCCCACTGGGGTATCCGCCACCAGGTTGGGCAGTATGCTCACCTGGGAGATCTCCTTGCCGTTGAATGCGACAATGACATCGCCGGGCTTGATGCCGGCCTTGTCCGCCGGGCTGCCAGGGGTGACCTCGCCCACCAGGGCGCCGATGGGCCGCTCCATCTTGAACTGGGCCGCCAGCTCCGGGGTGACGGGCTGGATCATTACCCCAAGCCAGCCGCGCACCACCGCGCCATGCTCCTTGAGCTGGTTGACAACATTTTTTGCCATGTTGGCGGGGATGGCAAAGCCGATGCCGATGTTGCCGCCGCTGCGGCTGTAGATGGCGGAATTGATCCCGACCATCTCGCCCTTGAGATTGAAGAGCGGCCCCCCGGAGTTGCCGGGATTGATGGAGGCGTCGGTTTGGATAAAGTTTTCATAGGGGCCGCTGCCCAGGGAGCGGCCCTTGCCGCTGACAATCCCGGCCGTTACGGTCTGTTCGAAGCCGAAGGGATTACCGATGGCCATGACCCAGTCGCCCACCCGCAGTTTGTCCGAATCCCCGAAGGCCGTGACAGGCAGGCCGTTTTTGGGCGCGATCTTGAGCAGGGCGAGGTCTGATTTCGGGTCGCGGCCGATGACCTTCGCGTCGTACTCCTCGAAGTTGGTCAGACGCACGTTGATGGTGTCGGCGTTTTCCACGACATGGTTGTTGGTGACAATGTATCCGTCCTTGGAGATGATGACGCCGGAGCCGAGGCTGGTACGTTTCTGGTCCTTTTGGGGCTGTCCCTGACCAAAGGGAGAGGGACCGAAGAAATGGCGGAAGGGCTCGGGGATATCCTGGTCGTTAAACAAGTCATGGGGCAGGCGGGAGGCCTTGACCGTCTGGGTGGTATAGATATTGACCACGGTGGGGCTGAGTTTTTCCGCCAGATCGGCAAAGGTATCCGGCGGGCTGCTTGCCGCCCGGCTTGTTTCGGGTTGGGTCACGAGAAAGAGGCCCATGAGCAGCAAGGCCAGAAAACCAAAAACGGCGTGGCGGTGGGAGAAGGTTGGCAGAGAGGAAATCATAATCTACTCCTTGGTGGGTTGAGCAATACAAAATGGTGTCTCGGTTCGGGGTAACCGGTTTCTGCTGTGCGTCTTTAGTCTATTGTGTATATCTCTTTTCCCGGATGTCAAGCCCGGTGCGTGGGCGACCTCGTTAAAAAAAAGCGGGACCGCAGGAGCGGGGCGGCTCTGCGGTCCCAGGAAAGAGCCCTTCTGGGGAAGAAGGGGGAGGAAGGAAGAAGTGATGCTTGAAGGATGCGCATCGTAATTATAAGACACGTCCTGTCTGGTAAAAGTTCCTGAAAAAAACAGGATGTATTTTTAGTGAAAGCGGATGGCTGCGGTCAAGACCTGTTTGCCGTTGCCGGGTGCCGACCAAGGAGTTCATGGAAATTCCCCAGTTCCGCCTGGGGGAAATGGATAAGAAACAGGTTGGTGGTTATGCGATGGATTTGCCAGTTCTGGTCTAACATCTCGCGAAAGAGCACAACCTGGCTGTCGTGGTCGATATGCTCGATGAGCACATGCATATCCGGGGACAACAGATGGGGGGCGTCATTCTCCGGTACCAGCTGGGTCGCTAGGGCTGTTCGGGTAAGCGGCACCAGATCCCCGCCCGGCTGTCCTCCATTGTGGGACACGGCGAACATGGCGTTCTGGGCAATGGGGAGTCGTCTGGGGGTGAGAACCTCTCCTTGCTGTAGCCGGGCAGAGCGCGAGGGGAAGATGGTGGGCTGCTCCAGGGGGGAGGTTTTTAGCAGAAATCCGGCCAGCATGGCGATGGTGAATATGGCTGCAGCAGCGGGGATCGACAGGGAAAAATTTAGGGACTCGACAAGCGCCCAGGCCCGGTCGAAAATCCCCCTGTGTGCCAGTTTGGCATGGATGCCCGGCAGGAGATCGGCGGGGGGGGCTTGTGTCTCAAGACTGTGCACCAGGTTGAGGGTCTGCTGGAATTCCCGCCATTCCAGGGCGCAGGTTGGGCAGCCGAGAAGATGGTCGGCCAGGGCGTGCAGCTCTTCGCGACTCAGGGTGTTGTCGGCGAAATCAGTGAACAGTGGTTGGGCTTCAGTGCATTGCATGGGCGGACCGTTTACAGGTAATGTTTTAGGCGGTTTTTCAGGGCCAGGCGGGCCCGGTTCAACTTGGACTTGACCGTACCCATGGGCAGATCAAGGATTTCACTGATTTCTTCGTACGACAGCTCCTGGAGATCGCGGAGCAGAATGACTTCCTTTTCCGCCGGCGCCAGGGAGGCAATGGCTTCCCTCACCAGGCGCGCGGTGTTCTCCCGTTCATACTCTTTTTCCGGGGTGGCCCCGGAGCTTAGGTTCAGGCCGGTTTCCGGGTCATCGAGGGACTGGTTGCTGAAAAACCCCCTCCGGCGCAGTTTCTGGTAACGGTTTCGGCAGTGGTTCAAGGCAAGTTGGTAGAGCCAGGCGCCGAACTTGCTTTCTTCTTTGAGTTTGTCTATCTGCCGGTACACAGTGACGAAGATGTCCTGGGCGAGATCCTTGGCCTCATCCTCCTGCTTCACGTAGCCAAGGGCAAGATTGTAAATCTTTCTCTGGTACAGTGTCACTAGCCGGTTAAAGGCCTGATGGTCCCCCTGACGGAAGGCGCGGACAAGTTCGGGTGCTTCTTGATATGGCATCGTTATCCGCTTGCCCCAATGGGCCAGGGCCAATTTTTCTGTATGTTGTTAAGACACGCCACCGGATAAAAAGTTCCAGGTAAAGTGGGGAATACGTTTCGGTGCTTCTTTTTACAAGAGAAGCGCAGTCGAAGACAAGATCTTGCAGGATTAAACAAAAAAAGGACCAAAAGAACAACAGGAAAGCGTGGTGATTCGTGGTACATTGCTTTGCATGTATGGTTGAAATAATTGTCCTAATTGGCTATTTTGCTTAGCTTGTGATGGCCCCGTGCCTTTGTTTTCCCTTTTATGAGACCTGGCCCATGATAGAAAAAATTGTCAATGACTTGAAAAATATCTTTGTCTTCAAGGAGACTACCCAGGTTGGGGATATTGTCCTGATCGTGGCCGAACGGATCATGTATGCCTTGGTCACCGCGATCGAGAGGGATTATAATAAGAAAGACGAGTGGTGGCAGGTGGACCTGCAGTTGTTGACTATCCCTCCGCAGAAAGTCGCCTGGACTCTGCGGACGCCGCAGTTCACCGGACAGGAATTATTCACCATGGGTGGCGAGGAGCGGTTTATCAAGGCCATTGATTTCGCTGGGGGCGGGGAGTCGGCGCAGAAGAAAAGCGAGGGACAGCTTGGATCTGGGAAAAAGAAAAAGCCCTTCCTGACGGTAATCAAGTAGCCAGGCAGGTCAGGCGCTTTTGCGGCAGTCGTTCATGACAAAGAAGTTTGTAACCCTCTCCATCATCTGCTGGTAACACTGGGGGCAATAGCCGTGTGAGAGCTGTCCCCCGGACCTGGCAGTCTGTTTTGCCCAACCTTTGTGGTTTTTTGTTTTGTGACAAACGCAGCAGATTACTTGCATGATCGGTTCTCCTTGTCCTTTGGCTAACAGATCGGGATAGTTTTAAGAAAACTTGATGAAAAAATAAGGATGAGCATGGCCAGGCCCGGAGGAGAAAGAGAGATCATCGCCCGTATCCGCCAGGCGGCTGGGAGTTCCGGCGATCTTCTGGTCGGGATCGGCGATGACTGTGCGGTATACAAAACGCCCCCGGACCGGGTCAGTCTGGCCACCACCGATACCATGGTGGAAGGGGTTCATTTTGACCTGGCTTGGCATCCTCCCCTGGAACTGGGCCGGAAGGCGGCCTCGGTCAATATCAGCGATATCGCGGCCATGGGCGGCCAACCCCGTTTTGCCTTGCTTTCCCTGGCTCTGACCTCGACCTTAGGGAGCCAGTGGCTGGATGCGTTCATGTCCGGGTTCCTTGCCGTGCTTGCCGAGCATGGTGTTGTCCTGATTGGTGGGGATACGGTGCAGAGCGGGCATGAGAGTGTGCTCTCCGTTACGGTAATCGGGGAGATGGTCGAGGCAGAGCTGCTTACCAGAAAAGGTGCTCAGCCTGGAGATGTGGTCCTGGTCAGCGGTTTCTTGGGTGAGGCGGCGGCGGGTCTGGCCCTGTGCCGGTTGGGATTGGCTCATAAGCCCGCCTGGCAGACTCTGGTTGTCGCGCATCTGAACCCGGTTCCCCTGGTGGCGCTGGGCAGGGTGTTGGCCGCGAGCGGGCTGGTCCATGCCATGCAGGATCTCTCCGACGGCCTGGCTACCGATCTCGCCCATATCTGTGCGGAGAGCGGGGTCGGGGCGGTGGTGACGGCGGACAAGATTCCTCTTTCGCCTGTGTTGCGCCAGGCAGCGGAAACCTGTGGCCAGTCTCCCCTTGACTGGGCCTTTGCCGGGGGGGAGGATTATCAATTGCTCTTTACCGCGGGCGAGCAGCAGGTGGCGGCGTTAAGCAGTATGGTCAGGGAAAAAACCGGTCAAGAGCTTTTTGCAGTGGGACGTATTGTCGAGGGTCAAGGTGTTTTTCTTGAGGAAGCTGGCCAGCGCCGGGAGATCAGCTATCGAGGCTACGAGCATTTCAGGTAACAGCCCAGAGGCAGCGCATCTTCCGGCGGCATTTACTCTGCGGATTATTATTACCCCCGAGGATGTCGGCACGGCCTGCGACCTGATCGCGGCCCGGGCCGGGCTTGCCAAGAGTCGGGTGAAAGACGCCATGTGCAAGGGGGCAGTCTGGCTGACGGAGAAAAGGGGCGGCCGGAAACGGCTGCGCAAGGCAACCGCGCAACAGCGGCCAGGCGATATCCTTGAATTATCCTACGACCCGCGGCTTCTCGCGGTGAAACCCCCGCTGGCCCAGTGTCTGCACGATGCCCGCCAGTACAGCGTCTGGCTGAAACCCGCCGGGCTGCTGGCCCAAGGAACGGATTACGGCGACCATTGTTCGTTGGTCCGCCAGGTCGAGGTCCATTTTCGGCTGAAGCGTCCTGTCCTGCCTGTGCACCGGCTCGATCGGGAGGCTGCGGGCCTGATGATCCTGGCCCACAGCAAGACGGCGGCAGCCAAACTTTCCCAACTCTTGCAGGACAACGCCATCGATAAGCAGTATCGGGTGACGGTGCTCGGCCGTCCCAGCCCGGAGCAAGGGGTGATCGAGCTGCCGCTGGACCACAAGCCCGCCATCACCCAATATATCCTTACCACCTATGACCCGGCTACGGATACCTCCGTGGTCGAAGTCACCCTCAAAACCGGACGCCTGCACCAGATCCGTCGCCACTTTGCCCTGCTCGGCCATCCTGTTCTCGGCGATCCGAAGTACGGGGTGGGGAACAAGAACACCACCGGTATGGAGCTTGTTGCCCATCGGCTTGCCTTCCGTTGCCCATTTACCAGAAAAGAGGTATGCATCAGCCTTGACGGGCAGGATACTAAGGTTATTGCTTAGGATTGGGGCTGAGGGGCTTGTTGAGAGAGGGCGTGCCGCCCATGAGCAGCATCTGCTGCTGGATATGCCCGGCGCGTTGACTGATGTAGCCGGAAGGACGCATCGGGTTTGAGCGCAGGGGGCTGGGCAGGATTGCCGCCAGGAGGGCGGCTTCCGAGCTATTGAGTCTGGCGGCGGGCTTGTGGAAGTAAGCCTGGCTGGCAGCCTCGATTCCGAAGATGCCTGGGCCGAACTCCACTACATTGAGGTAGACCTCAAGAATGCGTCGTTTGGGCCATAACCCCTCAAGCAGCACGGTGAAGTAGACCTCCATCCCCTTGCGGAGAAAGCTTCGCTCCGGCCAGAGAAAAAGATTCTTGGCCAGCTGTTGGGTGATGGTGCTGGCTCCATGCACTCGCTGCCGATGCTGGTTGTGTTCCCAGGCCTTTTCCATGGCCTCAAAATCAAAGCCCATATGCGTGAAAAATTTCTGGTCTTCCGAGGCGACCACCGCCAGGGGCGCGTAAGGAGAAATGCGCCCCATGTCCACCCAGCGGTAGCGGAACTGGTATTTCTTGTCTTGCTCCCACAGGGAGGCGATCTGCCTTTGGATCATCAGGGAGCTGAATGGCACAGGCACCCAGCGGAAGAGGATGGTGATCGCCATGGTTCCCGCGATACAGAAGAGAAGCCAGCGAAAGACAAGGCAGCACACCGAACGGAGTCGACGGAAGAATCCGGTCTTTTTGCGCGGCAGATCTTTAGGGGGCATCGGGTGCGGTTTTCCTTGGAGAGTCGCCTGTTTCAGGCGTTGCTTTCCGGTTCACGAACATCAGTCGGGGATGCCGTGATACTGCTGATGATCTTTTCCTCGGTTTTTGAGAAGCCGCTCACCATGGACATGACCACCGCTGCCAGATAGGGGATCGATTGGACCAGCAGGACCATGATCCAGACCAGAAGATCCGCAGTTTCCGACCCTTGCGATACTACGATGCAGATGGCTGCAAGCCAGAGGGCAATCATGATCAGCCCTTCTTCCCTGGCTGATTGCAGGGCCTGCAACAGGGCATGGCGCTTGGCCCGTTTTGGGGTTCGGAAAAACGGAATGTCCTTGGTGAAAAAACCAAGGAGAATTGCCCGTGAAATGGTGTGGGACAGGGAAAGTCCCGCCAGGGCCGAGGCCAGGGTCTGCCCGGCAGTGGCGCCGACTCTGGTCCGGTACAGGTAAATCATCTTGCCCACCTTGAAGACAAAGAGGGTGAGCGGCATGATCGAGAGGATCACCAGGGGCGGGTCAATCTGGAGCGGAAAATAGACCATGCCTAATGACCAGCCCAGGGCGGCCACGGTGAAGAACAGGTTCAGGCTGTCTGCCAGCCAGGGGATCCAGCCGGCGACAAAATGATACCGCTGCCCTCGGGTGAGGGCAGTTTTTTGGCCAAAGAGCAGGGCCTTGGCATGCCGCCGCAGGATCTGCACCGCCCCGTAGGCCCAGCGGAAGCGCTGTTTCTTGAAATCGATGAAGGTGTCCGGCATCAACCCCCGGCCATAGCTCTTGGAAATATAGGTGGCTTCATAGCCGCGCTCAAAGATCTTCAGACCCAGTTCCGCATCTTCGGTGATGCACCATTCCGCCCAGCCCCCGACCTCTTGCAGCACGGATTTACGGACCATGGTCATGGTGCCGTGCTGGATGATGGCGTTGCGTTCATTGCGGGTCAGCATGCCGATATAGAAAAATCCCTTGTATTCTGCGTAGCACATGGCCTTGAAAAGGTTTTCCCCGTCGTCCCGATAATCCTGGGGCGCCTGGGCAATGGCCAGGGAGGGCTTGGCAAACTGGGGGGCCATGTCCCTCAGCCAGTCCGGGGTTACCATGTAATCGCTGTCAATGACCGCGAGAATCTCGGCCTCCGGCGCGGTTTTCTCCAGAGCGAAGTTCAGCGCCCCGGCCTTGAACCCGGCCAGCGGGGCCACATGGAAGAAACGGAACTTGGGCCCGAGTTTTAGGCAGTGGGCTTCCACTGGTTGCCAGATCGCCGGGTCCTTGGTGTTGTTGTCGATGACCAGGACCTCGTAGCGGGGGTAATCCATCTGGGCCAAGGCGTTGAGGGTCTCGATCAGCATCTCGGGCGGTTCATTGTAGGCCGGCACTTGGACGGAGACCATGGGCAGCTGGTCATCTTCCAGGTGTTGCGGGGTAAAAGGCCGACGCCACTGGGAGAGCCAGGTTGCCTCCGCCCATTCATGGGCCTCAGCCAGAAGAACGACCACCACCCCGATCATGCCGATCACCATGAGAATGCCGATGAGGATGGTGGTCGGGTTCAGGTACTGTCTGGTGTAGGTGTAAACGATCCACACCGCCCCGGTGGCGGCACCGAAGGCAATGGTAGCAAGAAAACTGCGGCCGCGGGTGCGCAGGGTTTTGGAGTCGATGAGGAGAAAGGCGAAGGTGATGATGGCGATTATCGCTGAGATCCCGGCCAGGGTGCGCCATTCCGGAATTCGGACAATGGGTTCGGTAAAAGGAAACTTTGGCTGACGGTTGACATCG
>JAPLJG010000117.1:0-11312 GCA_026388735.1 Deltaproteobacteria bacterium | reverse complement strand
TCACTCCCCTGTTTCCAGGGCTGGTCAAAGGCCTCCATGATATAGTAGGTGTATTTTTCCTGCTCGGCCTTGGCCAGGAAACGGCGGAGAAAGATGGCCTCGTTGGCCGGGGAGGCCACGGCGAGCTGCCGGGTTCTGCCGTTGCTGGGCCAGCCTACCTCGCCGATGATCACCTGCTTGTCCGGGAATTTTTGCTTCAGCATGTTCATGTGCTTGACGATGTAGTCAATGGACTCGGTCATTTCCACGCCTTCCCAGTACGGCAGCATGTGGGTGGCGATGTAGTCCACGTGTTCAGCGAGTTCCGGATACTTCATCCAGATATGCCACGGTTCGGCCGTACTCACCGGAATTCCAGTGGCTTCCTGTACCCGGTCGATGTAGGCGATGAGCTGTTCCGGAGTCAGATCGCCACGGAGGAGCGCCTCGTTGCCGATGATGACCCGGATCACGTTTTTGGGGTTCTCATTGGCGACCCTGATGGCGGTCTCGAGTTCCCCCTCGTTTCTTTCCAGATCGCTGGTCAGCCAGGCGCCCAGGGTCACGTTGAGTCCGTGTTTGCGGGCCAGCCTGGGGATCTCCGCCAAGGTGCCTTCCTGGGTATAGGTTCTGACCGCGTGGGTTTTCTTGGCCAGCAGGGCCAGATCCGCGTCGATCTCCTCCTCGGTGGGCAGGATGTGGTCGATGGCGCTCTGCTCGTCGCGGAAAGGGGAAAAGGAAAAACCCTGGATGCGGTTTGGCCAGCGGGGTTCCTGTCCCGGCTGGTTGACAGAAGCCCAGATGCTGCTGGAAATAACCGCGATCGCTATGGCAATGAGGATGTTTGCCCTGGTCATATGGCTCTCTTGTTTGAGAAACGTTTTTGTTGGCGTACAGGTTGCGGGCCGCGAGAAGGCAGCGGCGAAGACCAGCTTTTCTGCTGCCCGGTGTCTTGTCTGGTCTGTGAGAAGATATGTTGGGGAAAACCCATTTTCTGCATACGCCTATGGGGGGAAAGTGCTGGAAATTACACCATGAATAGAACCAGTATATACGTCTGAAGGGCGCTGCTTGTCAATCCTGTTCATGGGCGGGATGGTTTTTTTCTACTCTGCGCCGGATCTCTGCGGATTATCCGCGAAAAATGGGGATCATCCAGGTGCGGAAAAGGGTTGGTGCGCACCCCTGGCTTCGGGCAACCCTTGGTTTCTGCTTAGGAGTTCCCCCACAAATATGGTATGATGCCACGGTTTTCTCTTGATATTGCCTGCCCTTGGAGATGCGTGCCATGTCCTTTCAGCTTGAAACCACCTTTGCCCCTGCCGGAGACCAGCCGACAGCCATCGACCTCCTGTGCTGCGGCCTGGCGGAAGGGCTGCCGCATCAAGTTCTCCTCGGGGTCACCGGCTCGGGTAAGACCTTCACAATGGCCCAGGTCATCGCCCAAACAGGCCGTCCGGCCTTGGTCATGGCCCCCAATAAGACCCTGGCCGCCCAGCTCCATGCCGAGTTCAAGGAGCTTTTTCCCAATAACGCGGTGGAGTATTTTGTCAGCTACTACGACTACTACCAGCCCGAAGCGTACATCCCCTCGTCGGACACCTATATCGAAAAGGACTCCGCCATCAACGAGGCCATCGACAAGATGCGCCACTCCGCCACCCGAGCGCTCCTCACCCGGCGGGACGTGATCATTGTTGCCTCGGTTTCCTGTATCTACGGCCTGGGTTCCCCGGAGGAGTACAAGAGCATGCATCTCTTGCTCAAGCAAGGGGAGGAGTATCCTCTGGAGGAGATGCGGCGTAGGTTGGTCCATATGCTCTACGAGCGCAACGATCTCGACTTCCACCGCGGCACCTTCCGGGTGCGGGGCGATGTGCTGGAGATCTTTCCGGCCTACGAAGAGGACCGCGCTGTGCGGGTGGAGTTTTTCGGCGACACCATTGAGGCGATCAGCATTATCGATCCCCTGCGCGGCAAGGTGCTGGAGCGTTTCGAGGAGATCACCGTTTTTCCGGGCAGCCATTTCGTCACCTCCAAAGACCGGTTGCAGCGCGCCACAGCCACCATCAAAGAGGAGTTGCAGGAGCGGCTTGCCTTCTTTTATGCGAATAATCGGCTGGTCGAGGCCCAGCGCCTTGAGCAGCGCACCATGTTTGATCTGGAGATGCTTCAGGAACTGGGCTATTGCCACGGGATCGAAAATTACAGCCGCCATTTCACCGGCCTGGCGCCGGGAGAGCCGCCACCCACCCTGCTGGATTATTTTCCCCCGGATTTTATCCTGTTTGCCGACGAATCCCATGTGACCATCCCCCAGGTGCGGGGTATGTACCGTGGGGACCGCTCTCGTAAGGAAACCCTGACCGAGTTTGGCTTCCGCCTGCCATCGGCCTTGGATAACCGGCCTCTGATGTTTGACGAGTTCGCGGCCCGGATATCCCAGGCGGTGTATGTGTCCGCAACCCCCGGCGATTTCGAGCTGGAGATGGCTGCAGGGCGGGTGGTGGAGCAGTTGATCCGGCCCACCGGGCTTCTGGACCCGCCGATTGTGGTCCGGCCTGCAACCAATCAGGTGGATGATCTGCTGGAAGAGGTCCGGCTCCGGGAGGAGCGCGGGGAGCGGGTGCTGATCACCACCCTGACCAAGCGGATGGCCGAGGATCTCACCGAGTATTACGCAAAACTCGGGGTGCGGGTGCGCTATCTGCACTCGGACATCAAGACCATGGAGCGGATGGAATTGATCCGCGATCTGCGCCTCGGAGAGTTTCAGGTACTGGTGGGGATCAACCTGCTCCGCGAGGGGCTGGATATCCCCGAGGTCTCGCTGGTGGCGGTTTTGGACGCCGACAAGGAGGGGTTTTTGCGCAGTGCCCGGTCGCTGATCCAGACCTGTGGTCGGGCCGCCCGCAATGTGCAAGGCATGGTGATTCTTTATGGAGATCGGATCACCGACTCCATGCGCCAGACCATCGACGAGACAGCGCGGCGGCGGGTCATTCAGGCGGCGTACAATGAAGCCCACGGCATCACCCCGGAGAGTGTGCTGTCGCGGATCAAGGATCTCATGGATACGGTGTATGAAAAGGATTATGTTACCGTAGGGTTGGAAACCGGTGAGGCAGGGCAGCAGTATGCAAGCTTGGCCGAACTGCGCCGGGAGATGAAGGCCCTGGAAAAGGAGATGCTTGCTGCGGCCAAGGAGCTTGCCTTTGAAGACGCGGCGGCCCTGCGCGATCAGCTTAAGAAATTGAAGGAAATGGAGCTTGCATGGCTGTAAAAAACGGTTTTTTCTATAGATTGTTGCTGGTCGTGGTGCCGTGGCTCTATGCCGGGTTGAGCCGAATGCTCTTTGCTACCTGTCGGGTCCGGGTGCATGGGGCTGAAAACCTGGAACGCTGTGAGGCCAAGTGTGTCGCGGTGTTCTGGCATTACAGCGTGTTCCCCATTATTGCCGTGAACCGTGGCCGGGACCGGGGTTGGGCCGCCATGGTCAGCGCCAGCGATGACGCCGAATTTGTCGCCCGGATTCTCGCCCGGCAAGGGGTTGTCAGCGTGCGTGGCTCCCGGCACCGGGGGGGGCTTGCCGCGCTCAAGGGGTTGATAGGTCTGATGCACCAGGGCTATAATGCGGTGATCGTTGCCGATGGCTCCAAAGGCCCGGCGAAGGTAATGCAGGCCGGAGCCATCCTGCTCGCAAGCAAAAGTGCGGCGCCCATCCTGCCCATGGCAGTGGCGGCGGACCGCTACTGGACCTTTCGCAGCTGGGATCGTACCCTGCTGCCCAAGCCATTTGCCCGGCTCGACCTCTGGTACGGCGAGCCCCTGGACGTGCCGGAAAAAGTCGGGTCGGAAGAGATCGAGCAATGTCGCCTGGAGATGGAACACCGGCTCAATGGTCTGTATGCCCAGGCGTGGGCGGAGCTTGATAAAAGTGGCCATGACGTAGCCTGAGTCTGTGGCGGGGTGGGGGAGTTTTTTTTATGGCGCATAATCTGAAAAACAGAAGCCTTCTCGCCGGTGTTCTTCTCCTGGTGGTGACGGCCATCGGCACTTCAGGCTACTACCTGTTGGGTATGGTGTATGGTCATCCTCTGTGGACGTTGGGCGATTGCTTGTACATGACGGTCATCACCCTCACCACCGTGGGCTTCGGGGAGATCCTTGATGTGGCCAACGTGCCCGGAGCCAGACTTTTTACGATCTTCATCCTCTTAAGCGGCCTGGGTCTTGCCGCTTACTTTGTTTCGACCCTCACCGCCTTCCTGGTCGAAGGCGAACTCACCAATGTGTTCTGGAGAAAAAAGATGGCGCAGCAGATTCGTAAACTTTCCGGTCATATCATTGTCTGCGGGGTGGGGCGTATCGGCTGTTCCATCATGGAGGAGCTGCACCGGAACCATACTCCTCTTGTGGTCATCGATCCCGACGAACAGCGGATTAGGAAACTCCAGGAGCAATTCGGCGATTTTCCGGCGGTGGTTGGGGATGCAACCCATGCGGGGTACTTGGAGGAGGCGATGGTGGCCACGGCCAGGGGCGTGATCTCCACCCTGAGCGATGACAAGGACAATCTCTGCGTGGTGGTGACCTGCCGGCAGCTCAATCCCAGTCTGCGCATCATTTCGAGCTGCAAGGATGCCGAATTTTCCGGCAAACTCGAGCTGGTTGGGGCCGAGGTGGTGATGCCCAACGCCATCGGCGGGCTCCGAATCGCTTCCCAGATGCTGCGGCCCCAAGTGGTCGGGTATCTTGATCTCATGCTGCGGGACAAGAACTGTCCGGTCCGCATCGCGGATGTCACGCTCACCGATCGCTCGGATCTGATCGGTGAGCCGTTGAGCGCGATCAATTTTGACGATTTCGGACCGTTACTGGTCATGGCCATTATCCGCAAGGACAATCCGTATCCCCTGTATAACCCGCAGCGGTCGGTCGGGTTGCAGGAGGGCGATACCCTGGTGGTGCAGACGGATATCGATTCCTTGGAGCGGTTTCGGCGGCTGCATGCCTGAGAAGGGGATATGGAGTCATTCTGTTCATTTCTTTGCTTGCCCAAAGAAACGAACCAAAGAAAGGGCCCCCGTGTCACTTGTCCCGCCGCAGGCGGGATGCCCTGCGCTCCTCGATGCTGCCGGGGCTTTGCAAACTCGGCTTCGCCTCAAACAGTGCAAATCCCCTTTTCGGCAGCCTCTCCGGTGCTCGGCTGCGTGCCAATGGGATTTTAACTGTCATGAGACCAAAGGACTTGGCTGAGATTGCTTGGTAATCTGCAAAAAAAATGGGGTGATGGACATGCGTCCTCACCCCATTTTTTGCAGATGAAGCCCAGAACGGGCTCGTTTTGTTTAGGCCAACTGGCTCATGATGGTCTCGGTTACCGCCTTGATGGATGTGGAACCATCCACGGAGATCACCTTGGCGCCGCCGGCTTTTTTGAAGTAATTGACTGCGGCCATGGTGCCGGTCTTCTCGTCATAGTAGATATCATGACGCTTGCCGATGGCGTCCTCGTCCTGGTCATCGGCCCGGGCGCTTAAGTCGCCGCCGCACACCCGGCAGACCAGCTTGCCGTCTTTTTCCACCGGCTTGATGGCCTCGAAGGCAATGTGGTTGGGGTGGTTGTTGTCGTTGGCGCAGAGCCGGCGACCCATGATCCGCTCCTTGGCGATCTGACGGTCCAACAGGATCTCCACCACATAGCTCAGGGGCATATCTGCCTCTTTCAACGCCTTGTCCAGCGCCTCGGCCTGGGCCAGAGAGCGGGGGAAGCCATCCAGCAGCCAGCCCTTGGCCTTGGATTTCTTCAGGGTCTCAAGGACCATGGGGATGGTGATTTCGTCGGGAACCAGATCGCCGCGCTCGATGAACGCTTTGGCCTTCATGCCCAGCTCGGTGCCGCCCTTGATGTGCTCACGGAAGATGGCGCCTGATTCGATATGGTTGATATCGTACTTGTCTTTGACAATAGCGCCTTGGGTGCCCTTGCCGCTTCCATTTGGCCCAAAAGCCAGGATGTTTACCGCCATGACGATTCTCCTTTATCAATACAGTGTATGTTGGCGGGACGCCAGATGCGCCCCGCTCCATGGACATGAATGAGTATTCACTCAAGGAAGAAATAGGAGCAGAATATATCCCAAAAAATGGATTGAGGCCAGAAAAAATATTTTCCCAGGAAAGATCGAGGGGGCGTAGGCGGAGCGGGTGCCATTGCTGGCAGAGGGACGCAGCGGATCAAGATTTGGCAAGGCTCTGGGTGAGCCTTGCCAAGGAAAAAATATTTGTGTTCGACCGGCTCAGCTTGCGTTATGCAACGCGCAGAATTCTTTGATTAGCAGTTTGCGGGCGACCAGTTCTAGCTTGAAATAAAAAGGGCTTTGCATGAGGATCTGTATGGCTTTTTGCGGGGTCATGGCATTCTCCTTCCTTGGGAATGGTTGGTCGCGTCATTCGCGGCCTTAGTTACTTATCTCATCGGAGGTTTTGCGGGGAAACTTGATGGCGAAAAATGAAAGGGCGGGAAGTACACATGAAGGAAAAAGGTGGCTCTGGCCCTGCTGGTTTTTCTTACTCGCTGATACCATTGAAAAAACACAGCATTATAGTTATGATAATTTTGTTGGGTCCGGGAGGGCGCAACTTCAGTTTTGCCAAGGCCGGAAAAGCCGTTACCGTAATATAACCGTCAGAATCGTACAGTTTCTTTCGGAACGGCTCCTAAATCATCGAGGGCTGCATGCAAAAAATTTTCTTTGCCGTTTTCATGTTGGTCATGATTCTGTGCATCGGCACCTCCGGATACATGCTGATCGAAAACGGCTCTTTTCTCGATAGCCTGTTTATGTCGGTGATCACCATCACTACGGTGGGCTATGGGGAGGTCATCCCTCTTAGTCCGGTGGGGAAGTATTTTACCATCTGCCTTATATTGGTCGGGGTCGGCTTTGTCCTCTATTTGGTGGGCGAGGTCACGGAGTCCATGGTTGAAGGGGGCTTGCGGAAAATCATGGGGAGGAACAACATGGAAAAGCGAGTGGCGGCCTTGAAAGACCACTACATTGTCTGCGGTTTTGGCCGGATCGGCAAGGTGATCTGCAGAAATTTCAAAGAAAGCAAACTCCCCTTTGTCATCGTGGAAAGCGATCCCCAGGAGGTGCAGAAGATCGATGAGCTCGGCTACCTGGCCTTGCTCGGCAGCGCCTCCAGTGATGAGATGCTGCTCAAGGCCGGGATCAAGGCGGCCAAGGGCCTGATCGCCGTGGTTTCCTCCGACGCGGAAAACGTCTATATCATTCTTTCGGCCAGGGGGCTTAATCCTGATCTCTTCATCATGGCCCGTTCCAGCGGGACGGAAGGCACGGAGACCAAGCTGTTGCGGGCGGGTGCCGATAAGGTGATTTCCCCCTATTTCATCGGAGCCCATCGCATGGCCCAGCTTGTCGTGCGGCCCACAGTGGTGGATTTTCTCGATCTTACCGTGCATGGCGGGGAACTGGGCTTGCGCCTCGAAGAGCTGCGGGTTTCCCAGCATTCAACCCTTGCTGGCAAGAGGCTGATGGATTCCGGGCTTCGCAAGGAGTATGACCTCATCGTCGTCGCCATCAAGAGGGAAGAAGGGGAGATGCATTTCAATCCCAAACCGCAAACCACCATTCTGCCCGGAGATATCCTGATCGTGCTTGGCGAACATGAGCATATTGCGGCGCTGGAAAAGCAACTGTGATTCAATACGGTTGTGATATACTGTAACCATTGGCAACATGGCTGCGTTTGAATATTTTTTTCATACTGGCCGATAGGATAAGGCAAAGGGACTTTTAACCCGTTCTTTCATTCTGACGTGGGTGGCAGGCGCAATGGCAAGTGAAAAACTTTTCAAAGGCGGGGTTGAGATTCAGAATGGCGCTTTTATTCTGAGGGTCACCAAGGATCGTCTCCAGGCCGTTGTTACCCCTAAAGATATCAAGGCGGGAGCACAGCTGGATCACGATTTGCTCCAGAAGGAACTTGCCGAGAACGGGATTGTCGGCGGGGTGTTGCCAACCCCCGAGTCGGCAGGGGGAGGATCGTTTCTTGTGGCCAAAGGAATTCCTCCGGCCCCTGGCGAGAACGCCAGGGTGAAAATGCATGTCAAGCCCGCTGTCCCCGGCCCGCAAAAAACCGACCCGGATAAAGACCAGGTGGATTACCGTGAGCTCGGCAGTATCGTCAATGTCGCCAAGGACAGGTTGCTGTTGGAAAAAGTCGCGCCCAGTCTGGGTAAGGCCGGTCAGGATGTCTTCGGGGTCGGCATCCCGGCCAAACCGGGAAAAGATAGCAAGCTCAAATATGGCAAAGGGGTCACTCTCTCGCCTGACGAGATGAAAATCTTTGCCGCGCTTGACGGCAAATTCGTCATGTCCGAAGGCAAGCCCACGGTTTTTGGCGAACATTCCATTACCGGCGATGTGGATATGAAGGTGGGAAACATCGTCTTCGGCGGTTCCAAATTAACGATCAGCGGCGAGGTGCTTCCCGGCTTCAGCGTCAAATGTCGGGGGGATGTCTGGATCGGGCAGGGAATCAACAATTCTGCGGTCATGGCCGGAGGTGCCTTGACCGTTATGGGCGGGGTTGTCGGCGAGGAGTCGAAACTCCGGGCCAAGGGCGACATCACCGTCGATTTCGTGGAGAACGGTCCCAAGCTTGAAACGGCAAGCTATCTCCGGGTCAATGACGTGCTCCTCCAGGCGCAGGTCAGTGTCGGCAAGGACGTGATCGCCACCCAGGGAAACGGCACGATCATCGGCGGTAAAATTGTTGCCGCAGGCTCCGTACATGTTAAGGAACTGGGGTGTGATGCCGAGGTGATCACCGAGGTCTGTGTCGGGCTTGTTCCTTCCCTGCAAATGAAGAAACAGAAGATCGACGAGGAACTCGGTCTGTGGTCGGACCGGCTGAACGAGGTCATCAAGAACATCAGCGCCCTTGAGAAGATAAAGAAGGAACTGGCCGGAAAATTTCCCGAGGACAAAAGCACCCTGCTGGCCAAGTGCAAGGGCTTCATGCCCAAGGCCATGGAAAAAGTCACCCTCCTGACTGAAGAAGGCAAGGCCCTTGAGGTGGAGCTGGAGCAGATGGTGAACGAGGTGGTGTATGTCTATGGCCACCTTTTCCCCGGCGTGGTGGTGAAAATAGGTCCCCTGGTCCGGACCATCACCCTCGAGGAAGAACAGTCGGTTATTTTTTTCGACAAGACGGTTCACCAGATTCTGGTGCGAAAAATGAGCCGCGATGAGCGGGATTCCATGCCGACCTGATTGTAACTGTTCCGTAGCACCACATCTGCTTCGCAGTCTCGCTGTGCTCGCTTAGCTGTCATCGACCGGCTCATGTGCAATAGCACACTTCGCAGGTCTCTTCCGCGCATCTGCGGCAGCAGCGAAGCGGCGCTACAGAACAGTTACATCCCGCGTGATTTTCATTTTTTTTGTGCGCCCTTGATTCGGGGATTCAGGACACCAACAGACTGGACTTACCGCTACCCCGCAGGCAGCAGCGCCAGCATCTCCCGTACCGCCTGATCAAGCCCAACGTAGATAGCCCGCGTCATCACCGCGTGGCCGATGCTCAACTCCTCAATGGTGCCCAAGGCTGCCACCCGTCGGGTGTTCAGGTAGTTGAGGCCGTGCCCGGCATTTACCCGCAACCCCATTTCATAGGCCTCTTCCGCCGCCGTGGCGATGAGGGCAAATTCCTTGTCCCGCGCTTGCTCCGTTATCGCATCGCAGTAACGGCCGGTATGGATCTCGACAAAGGTCGCCCCCACCTCGTGGGCCGCGCTGATCTGCCTGGAGTCCGGGTCGATGAACAGGCTCACCGGAATCCCGGCCTTGCGCATCCGGGCGATGACTTCTTGTAATTTTTTCTTCTGTCCAGCCACATTGAGGCCGCCTTCGGTGGTCAGCTCCTTGCGTTTTTCCGGGACCAGGGTGATCATGTCCGGCTTGATCTCCAGAGCGATGGCGATGATTTCCTCGGTGGCCCCCATCTCCAGGTTGAGTTTGGTTTTTACGGTCTGCCTGAGCAGGCGCACGTCCCGGTCCTGGATATGCCGACGGTCTTCCCGAAGATGGACAACAATCCCTTGGGCTCCGGCCAGTTCGCAGATGCCTGCGGCCAGCACCGGGTCCGGCTCGGTAATGCCCCGGGCCTGACGCAGGGTGGCGACATGATCGACATTGATGGCAAGACTGACCATTTTTCCTCTCCTTTCTTCGGCTAATAGTTGGTTCAAAAGCTGTTTTTCTCGGTCGGCCATGGCTTGTGCCTCGGCGCGGGAGCGTTCGTGGTCAAGGCCCAGCAGGTGCAGCAGGCCGTGTATCAGGAGAATCGTCACCCGTTGGTGCAGGGTCACCCGATCGGCCCTTGCTTCCCGGGCCGCGGTGTCCAGGGAGATGATCACATCGCCGAGGAGTTCCGCAGGCAGATGCTCCCCTCCGCCCTCCTGCATGGCAAAGGCCAGGACGTTGGTCGGCCCCAACTTGTTGCGGTATTGCTCGTTGAGCCGCGCCATTTCGGGGTCGTCAAGGAGCAGGATGCTCAGTTCGCTCCGAGAGCAGCCACAGAGGGACAACAGTCGTTCGGCCCGCTGCCGGAGCTGATGCAGGCTGATGCTTGGGGGCGTGGCCGTTTGGCTGGTGAGGAGTACGGGCATGATTCTTCAGTGTTTCCTTGTCGTTGTCCGGCGCGGCGGCGGGAGTGTTTCTTTTTCGGCATACGCGCGAATAACCTCTTGCACCAGCCGGTGGCGGACCACGTCCACCTCGGAAAATTGGTTGAAGGCTATTCCCTTGATATTTTGCAAAATCCGAGCAGCCTCGATGAGGCCGGATTGTCTGGGGTCCGGCAGGTCGATCTGGGTGATGTCCCCGGTGATCACCGCTTGGGAGTTGAAGCCCAGCCGGGTAAGAAACATCTTCATCTGTTCGTGCGTGGTGTTTTGGGCCTCGTCCAGGATGACAAAGGCGTTGCTCAGGGTGCGTCCGCGCATGAAGGCCAGGGGGGCGATCTCGATCAGGCCCTCCTCGATGAGATCAGCAACCTTGCCCCGGCCCAACATATCGTTGAGGGCATCGTGCAGGGGGCGCAGATAGGGGTTGACCTTCTGGGCCATGTCGCCGGGGAGAAAGCCCAGCCGTTCACCGGCCTCCACCGCAGGGCGGGCCAGGATGATGGAGCGGACCTGGTGGCTGACAAAGGCGGAAACTGCCATGGCCACGGCAAGATAGGTTTTGCCGGTGGCTGCTGGGCCGATGCCGAAAACAATATCGATGGTCCGGATGCTG
>JAPLJG010000026.1:16594-25632 GCA_026388735.1 Deltaproteobacteria bacterium | reverse complement strand
CTCGGTTCCACGTAGGAACCACGTTGTTATAAAGCCGAAATATCGTTTGATATCCCGACTGGAGGTTTGGTTGCCCAAACCGATTTACCGTCGTTGTGCGGGAACCGGGATGCCAAAATCAAAGGACGAGGCCCTGGTGCGCTTGTTTCTCCCCGGTCCAGCAGGGGCAGGTTTCTTTCTTATCGGCCTTTCGCCGCGAGCCTTGAGAGGTTCTTCAAGGTCGCAAGCCTCAGCGACAAAACCAATGACGTCTCTGCGGATCATTTTTTTGCCCAGGGTGCGTTCGATGGATTGGATCATGCTACCGTCTTCGCGGGACGCCAGGGTAAGTGCTTCGCCCGTCCGGGTGGCCCGGCCGGTGCGGCCAGTCCTGTGTGTGTATGCTTCGACCGTGTCCGGGACATCATAGTTGATAACATGTGAAATTCCGGAGACATCAATGCCGCGCGCGGCAATGTCGGTGGCAACCAGAACCTTGAAGGTTCCATTCTTGAAGCCGTCCAGGGCTTGTTGTCGCTTCTGCTGGGACAGATTCCCCTGAAGTGAGGTTGCGCTGTGCCCGGATTTTTCCAGGTGTAGGGCAAGGCTTTTGGCCTTGTGTTTTGTCTTGGTGAAAATCAGCGTGGTTGTTGTCTCTTCTTGGGCCATGATGCTTTTCAGCATAGCGGTCTTGTTCTCTTTTGTGACTTGGAAGAGCACATGGGAGATGGTTGTTACGGCCTGGGTGTGATTGATCTGGACAACTGCCGGGTTATTCAGGATCTCTTCTGCCAGGTGACGGATCTCCGTCGGCATGGTGGCGGAGAAAACGAGATTTTGGCGTTGGTTCGGCAGATGCTTCATGATCCGTCGGATATCCGGCAAGAAGCCCTTGTCAAACATATGGTCGGCTTCATCGAGAACCAGAACCTCAACCTCTCGGAGGTTGATGGCTTTGTCATTTAAGTGATCAAGTAGACGTCCGGGGCAGGCAACGATGATTTCCGCGCCTTCTCTGATTTTTTTGATCTGGCCGGGCTTGCCAACTCCGCCATAGACAACAACGCTACGTAGTCTGGTGTGGCCAGCCATGGTGCCGATATTCTCATGGATCTGTTCGGCAAGCTCTCTGGTCGGAGCAACGATAAGCGCCCGTACTTTTTTGCGGGGTCCGGCTTGGAGGCGTTGCAGGAGTGGAAGCACAAATGCTGCGGTCTTGCCGGTGCCTGTCTGAGCAAGACCAAGGATATCGCGGCCAGCGAGAATGGGAGGCATGGCCTCGCGCTGGATGGGGGTTGGGGAAGTATAACCGCAGGCTTCTATGCCAGCGATTATATGTGGGTGAAACTGAAACTCTTCAAAACTCATTAGAACTCCTTTGTTCAATTGGCGATGCTGCGTAATGGGGAAACTGGAGCTGCATCGCGTAAAGCGGTGTCTTTCGCAAGACCGCCGAGATATTTTTTGTCACTTTGATATGCGTGTCGGAAGGTGCCGGGGGGAACGCTGGAGTGCGACGAGGGTAAAATCAACAATGTGTCAGTCCGAGGATGTTCCACTTTTAACAAATATATTTTCTGTGTATGTGATCGGCAGAAACGTTGAGGAGACTGACGAGACAGAGGGGAAATAACACGGCTGGATGAATATCATGAAGAGGTATTACTTCTATTTAAATTTATTTTCGTTTTAACAACATACCCTGCTCTTTCTTTTTATGCAAGAGGAAAAACGTGGGACGAGTAAAACTATGGATAAAAACAAGTTAGGATGACCAGGGGAGGATAAGATCGGCGGTTTTGGCTAGGGATATTCGCCTTCCCGATGAGGTGTAATCGCGGCAAGGGTGGGGCCAGGCTTTTGTTGCGGTGCCTGGGAACCATGCTGAAAATTTTTTAGGAGGCGAGAGGGGGTGCTGATATATGTTGAGAAATAAAGGTGTGGGTGTGGTGGGTGTCTTTGAGTATAATTAGCCTGTTGGATAAAGGGCGAGAACCAAAAAACGAGAAAGGGGATTAGGCATGCTTATGAAAATATCGACTTTTTTTGTCAGGGTGCTCTGTTGCGGCTGTATCTTGACAAGCTTGGGCTGTGCTGCCGCCGTAGTGGGCGGAGGGGCGACAGGTGGGTACGCGGTGAGCACGGATGAGCGGTCTGCCGGGACGATGGTTGATGATGCAGCGATCACCGCTAAGGTCAAAACGGAACTCATCGGCGATAAAAATGTCAAGGCCCGGAATATTGATGTTGATACCGTCGCGGGGGTGGTGGTCCTTTCCGGGTATGTTGATTCGTAGCAGGAGGCAAACCGGGCTGGTTCCCTTGCCAAATCGGTGTCTGGGGTTGCACGGGTGAAAAATGAGCTCCGGGTTGGTTCCCGCACCATGGGCCAGGGTTTTGATGATAAGGTTTTGGGTGGCAAGATCAAGACGAGACTCATGGAGGAGCCCGGCATCAGGTCGCTCAACATAGATGTGGATGTCTACTCAGGCACGGCCAATGTTACCGGTGTTGTGGCAAGCCAGGAGCAGAAGAAGAATGTTCTCGATCTGATTCGTTCCATAGAGGGAGTTAGGGGCATTGTCGATAATCTTCAGGTTCGCTGAATTTAGAGAAGATTTTTTTGAGCTGGCGCTGTCCTGTTGGAAGACAGATAATTTATTGTGTGGTCAAATATGGGTTCCTTTCAATGTTAATGCCTTGTGGTAATCTCTGTGTCGTTCTTGTTGAGCCTAAAGGGGCTGGAAATATAGGTTCCGTGGCCCGGGTTATGAAAAATTTCGGCTTCGGCGAGCTCCGTCTGGTGCAGCCGCGGGCAAGTCACCTTGGGGCGGAAGCCCGCAATATGGCGGTGTCCGCCATTGACCTTCTTGAGCGGGCCAAGGTCTATGAGAATCTGGCTCTCGCCCTGTCCGACAGGAATCTCGCCTTGGGCACGACCCGTCGATTCGGCAAATATCGGGAGGAGCTGCTGTACCCGGCAGAGGCGGCCTCAACAATCGCGGCTCTGGCAAAAACTGCCAAGGCGGCAATTGTTTTCGGTCCTGAAGACACGGGGCTTAAGACCGAAGATTTGGATCTCTGCCAATACTGTGTGACTATTCCCACCCATTCCGATTTGCCCTCCATGAATTTGGCCCAGGCCGTGGCGGTTTGTCTGTATGATGCCTCTTTGAAGTTTTCTGCTCCTGCCGAGGACAAGACGCGGGGGAAACGTCCGGCCTTGGGGAAAAACCTGGAAGCCATGTTTGTGCAGATGCGGCAGGTGCTTTCCGAAGTGGGTTTTCTCAATCCGCAGAATCCGGAACACCTGGTTCGTATTCTGCGGCGGATGTTTGCCCGTCAGGGATTGACCGAACATGAGGTGCAAATTCTCCGTGGCCTGTGGGATAAGATTTCCTGGCTGCATCGGGGGAAAGGCCCATCCTGAAAGAGGGGAGTGGTGCCTCCTCTAGACCCGATTCGTTGGGCAGGCGGTGGTGGGACAATAAAATAAGGGTTTCGCAATGATGCGAAACCCTTATCTTTTTCCAGCCGTGCGCCGCGTACCATGAATGATGGTACAGACCGCCGGTCAATCGTCAACGGCTCCGCACCCCATAGGCTGTTCAGCATGGCCATATTGCGCATGGCGGAATCTTTGCCCATGGCATGCCCACCGAACACAGTACCCGCCTCACTGGAAAGAACCCCGCCCACGGGCCACCCATGCGCCAGCCGGTGCGCCAGTGCTTCCGGGGTTGAATCACCAAACAGCAGCCGGGGGACTTTCGGCGGTTCTGGTTTCTCTGATTCAAGGTCGGCAACCTTGCGTTCCAGTTCGGTGGTGGACTTGCCGCCTTTGGACGCTTCCTTTATCGCAGACAACAGACCACTCTTTTTTGCTTCCCATGTGGCCTGTTCAGCTTCATATCTTTTGAGGTCTGGCTTTGCCGCTTCCGCCTGCTCTGCTTCCCACTGTGCAACCGGCTTTGAAAAATGGCCGTCAACGGAAGTTTTTCTTTCTCCTGAATCCGCTATGGCCAGCAGGAAAAGGCTTGTCGGCCCTTCCAGCTTTTCAGCCCTTCGCACGTCAACCATCCCTTGCGCCACGGTAGAGACAACAGCCAGGGCAGAACACGCGCCCAGGGCAACAGGGCATTGCACAAAGTCCACCACTTCACGAACAGCCGCGCCGATGGTGCCGGGCAGTGCCTCCAAAGGGTACGGGTCGGCCTGTTGGTGAACAATCAATGGTGAAGGTTTTGGCCATTCTTCGCCCACGGGTGCCGCCTCTACCTGCTCCACGGGCCGGGCCGCCTCGATACAGGAGCGCACCGATTCCGGGCCACGATACCGGGCAAGATCGTTGAAGTTTGTCATTACATCTTGCGCTTCATTCATGCGGCCACCCTCTCCCGGTTGAAGTCAGGTGTGGCCAACCAGCCGCCCACGGCAAGAGCCGCCTTTCTGGCGTCAATGAGGCCGGTATTTTTCTCTTTGTGGGCATCATCATCCGCACAGATAATAAGGCGGGTGTCTGGCAGCTTCGCACGGATCGCCACGGCCACCGGCTCCAGATTGCCAGCATCGAACGCCACGGCCACGGGGTAGCCTGTCACCTCATGGATCGTCGCCGCCGTTGCGTAGCCCTCAGCCACACACAAGACCTTTCCCGGCTTTCCGCCAATGGCGAAATAGCACCCCTGCTTCTTCCCGTCCGTCAAGAATCGCTTCTTGCAATCCGGGCCGATAAATTGCAGGCTCCATAAAGCCCCTGACTTATCCCGCAAGGGGATTGCCAAGGCGTCATCATATCGGCGTAGGCCGTAGGCTTGCACGTTCTTGGCTTTCAGGTATGGATGGTCGGCGGGTGCCGGTGGTGCCGCTTCCCATATACCCGCCGCTCTCTTTGCCGCCGCTGCTTGCCTGCTTTGCTGTTCAAGTTTCGCTTTCTGCTTGGCCTCGACTACTTTCCGCCGGAAAGCCTCTTGCTCTGTCGGGGTTCGTGGTTTGCCGGGTTCAGCCTGCCAGGTTTCAGAAAGGCCGGTGGACCAATCACCAAAGACACCACCTTGCCCATCGTCAAACAGCCGCGCCCATCCTGCCCGGTTGTCGCTGCCTTTATCCGCGCCGGGGAATCGATGGAGCCGCCCCGGTTCAATATCCCCAGGTTGCAGCCCGTGACGTTCGATTGCCTGGCGGAAAGCCTCAATGCGTTCAATCATGGGCCACCCCCATCTTTCCAATGAGCCAACCCGCCCAGGAGGTCGAGATAATTCCACGACAAGCCAAGCAGACAATATGCTGTTTCAGTCGTTTGCGTAGATAGCCCAGAAGGCTTTGACACTGTTGGGCAAAAGAATTATGCTGAACCTTAATCCCCTTGTTGTCTTGGCCCTGATCCGTACCCCCGGAAAAGGGCCGCTCTTTTATCTCCATGTGATCCCCTCCTGTTCGATCTTCCTCTTGGCAATATGGTCAGGGTGTATCATGCGGCCTCCTTGGTCTGCTCGATTTAGGCCAGAATGTCAGAAACCCGCCAGGCGGTACAGCGTTCGGACAGCTTAACGCCAGCCGGGTATCTGCCTGTCTTGATCCCCTCGAACCACGTTGATTTTGAAACGGGGATGATCGCAGGGATGCCGCGCTTGGAATCTCCAATTATTTTCGGGAGTCGGAGAAATCCGGTCGGGGGGAGATGGTGCAAGGCGGGCTTGGTGGTAGCTGGCGCTGAGACTGATTCCCGGTTTTTGCTCCCCTCAACAGCATCACAACAACTTGTTTTTTCGTACTTTTTCATACTTTCACCTCTGTTTGTTTTTGCACAAAAAAAGCCCCGACTATCCGCAATGGATAATCGGGGCTTCGTTACCGGCGTAGGTGGCCGGGGTCTGCTTACCGAAAAACTATCTGTATGTCACATCACCCCTCAAAAGGGGGGCTTACTCTTTACTCTGGTGTTGTCCGGTTTGTCCTTCTGTGTAGTAAAGTAGACCGACAGCGTTTGTTTAGCAAGAAAAAAAATAATCCCCGGAAAGTCAGGTATTATTCGGCTTACAAAGAGTCGGTCCGAAACTGGTTTTTCAGTCGTTCACGCCATAGAGCATCAACCTTTGTCTTTCGGGGGATTGTTGGTGGCTGCATCTCGCTGGCGTTCCAATGCCTCGGCAATGATTCGGTTGACCTTCTTTATGCGGAGTTCCATTTCGCGGGCCGGGATGTATGCATATTCGATTCTGACTTTCAACGGCACACGCTCTTTCATCGCCATCACCTCCCCGCCGCCCGGATCGGCACAATCTTGTTTTCCTCACCCGCCGCCAGCATAGCCAAATAATCCGCCCAGGCCTGCATCATCTTCCGGCGTTCCGGCATATACTCGGCGTGGTTGTAAACCGCCCGGATTTTGTTTTTGTCGGAGTGGGCCAGTTGTTTCTCAATCAGGTGAGAGGGAAACCCCATTTCATGCAACAGGGTTGAGGCCATGTGCCGGAAGCCGTGCGGGGTAATATCCTCCTTGGTGAAGCCCATTGCGTGAAGCGCAGTGCGAACGGTATTCTCGCTTATCGGTTTTTCCTTGTGGCGTGTCCCAGGGAAAGCGAACCGCCCGCCGCCTGTAAGCTGGTGCAACTCTCGCAGAATCGCCACGGCCTGCCGGGGCAGGGGAACAATAAGGCCAATCTCGCCGCGCTTGGCGTCCTTATCTATCTGCCGTCTTTTCAACTGCTCAATGGGTATGCGCCACTCTGCCCGGTCAAGGTTCACGTCTTGCCATTCCATGCCGCGCATGGTGCCGGGTCGCACAAAAAATATCGGGGAGAGCATCAAGGCGCATCGAACGGGGAAGGTGCCAGGGTAAGTGGGGAGTGCTTTCAGCAGGCGCGATACCTCGCCTTGTTCTGTAGGGGCTGCCATGTGCTTTACCCGTTTGGGGGAAAGCAACACGGTCAGGCCGTCAACCGGGTTTATTGTCGCCCGGCCATGGGCAATGGCGTTAAAAAAAATCTGCCTGCATGTGCTGTACGCTTTTCTTGCCGTGACCGATGAACGGGTATCTATCCGTTTCAGCAAGGCCAGCATTTCGGGATGGGTTATTTCGCCAACAGGGCGGGGACCGATGTAGGGGAAAACGTCCTTTTCAAGGATGGAAGTTGTTTTCTCGATGTGAGAAGGGGACCAGCCAGGGCTTTTTAGCTCGATCCATTCACGGGCCACGGCTTCAAAGCTGCCCGATCCTGACTTGCTGGATTTCCGTTCCTCGCCAGGGTCAAAACCTTCCGCTATCTGCTTGCGGGCCGTGTCTCTTTTTTCTCGGGCGGATGAAAGGGAAATTTCCGGGTAGGTGCCAAAGGAAAGAAGTTTTTCTTTGCCTCCGAAGCGATATTTGAACCGCCACCACTTGCTGGCACCATTTGGGGGTAACTCGCTTTTCTTGGTGGGGGTAACAAGCAGGAAGAGGCCGCCGCCGTCAAAAAGCTTGTATGGCTTTTCTTTGGGCTTGGCCGTGCGTAGTGCGGCGTCTGTGAGTGTTGAGGCCATGGGGTTCCTCCCTTGCTGTTAAGGGTTTCCCGCTGTTTTGGGGGTAACTGCTTTCGCGTTTTTACCTGTTACCCCCAATGTTACCCCCACTTACCCCCGGATTGCAATGTTTTTCATCGGACGACATTGGACAACAAAAAACCCGCTTTCCTTTGCAGGGAGCGGGTTTATCTTCTTCTTCGGACGTTGTTGGAACACTTAATGGGGTGAGCGATGGGACTTGAACCCACGACCTCCGAGGCCACAACCCGGTGCTACCACCAGCTGAGCTACGCTCACCATATGGGGGATATTCTCCCCGGAACCAACGCACCCTATATAATCAATCGGTTTCTGTTTCGCAAGGGCAAAGTCGGGGAGGCCGGGGCTTATAACTCTTTACTGCAGTGCTTGCACATCTTGGCCTGAGACTTGACGATCTCCATACAGTAGGGGCATTCCTTCCGGTGGTTGTTTTCTAGAAGTTGTTTTATTGACAGGTTGGCCTGCATCTCGATATCGCCATGGATGAACTTGTGGTTGCGGATCGGATCGATGCAATCGAGGTTGTTCAGGTCGATCAGGAGTTCGCAGGCTCTTTTGCGTGCCGCGAGGTCTGCCGAGTTGTCAAGGACGAGATTGAGGGCTGGGGTGAGATTGTTTTCAGCCACACAGCTATCCAGGTCTTTGGTATGTGTTATTTCCTTCCGGTGGCGTTCGCTTTGTTGCTTGAGGGCCGTAATGTCAATAATTGATCCGGTAAAGGCGTCGGCCCCCCCCACCATGATGGTCATGCCATTATCCTCTCCTGGGAGCAACATGTAGCGACAGGAAGCCTTGTGGCCATAGCGTTCTTCGAATTGCTCCCAGCTTTTGGCGAAAATGGAGCAGTCATTGTTGAGGCAGATAAACAGGATATCCGATCCCCATCCCAGGCCATCGCCGATGTGGAATGGCGGGGCCTCACAGCAGGAAAGCCGTTCCTTGCAGTAGGGACAGTAATGTTCTTCGCTGGCAAGCCTGATGCATCGTTCGATGTCCATGGTGATATCCTCCGTAGGCGCATAGCCTTTGGTGTCAGTGAGATGTGTTTACTGGGTGACTGGCGCTCCGACCTGGGGCGCTTTTGCTTTGCCAGCTCACGAAGCTGGGGACGTGTTTTTAAAGGTGAAGACGAGAAAGCACACGCCAAGGAGCAACAGGAACACAGCAAGGGAAGCTCGGTATTTCATTAAAAACTTCATCACCGCAGAATAATGCACAATGCGAGTGAGGTCAACCGCGTAAGTGATTTTTCGCGATAACCTGGGCGTGGTTGGGGGTATTCCTGGGCAATTTGTGTATCGAGGTTGAAATGCGCTTGAGTTTATCCGCCTGAACAGAGTACACTTTGAGTCAAGGTGGGTGCGCGTGGGAGAAGCCCCCTGTGCTCGCTATTTGCGCAACCCTTGTGTTCTCAATGGGTTACAGGAAAATTGGTTGACTTTTACGGGTATGGCAATTAAAGATGGTCTCGTTAAAAAAAAATGAAGAGCCAGAGCCACGGGCCGATATTTTTT
>JAPLJG010000026.1:0-16555 GCA_026388735.1 Deltaproteobacteria bacterium | reverse complement strand
ACAGCACGGATTTTTCATCCGCTGCTTCTGTGTTATAAGATTGAGAATTTGGGATTATTTAGAAGAAGATTATGGCTAAGAAAGAGATTTCTCGTTACGCGGAAGCAGGGGTTGATATCGATAAGGGCAACGCCTTTATCGATGCCATCAAGCCAATCGTGGCCTCTACCTTCCGCCCCGGCGTGCTTACCGGCATCGGCGGCTTTGGCGGGCTTTTTGCCTTGGGTGGCGGCAAGTTTCAGGATCCGGTTCTGGTGTCGTCAACCGATGGGGTTGGCACTAAGCTGAAGATCGCTGACATGTGCAACAAGCATGACACCATTGGCATCGATTTGGTGGCCATGTGCGTGAATGACATCATCGTGTGTGGCGCGCATCCCCTTTTCTTTCTGGATTATTTCGCCACCGGTGGACTTGATCTCGGGGTTGCCACCGACGTGGTCAAGGGCATCGCCAAGGGCTGTGAGATTTCCAAATGCTCTCTGATTGGCGGGGAAACGGCGGAGATGCCTGGTCTATATCAGGCCGGGGATTATGACATTGCCGGGTTCGTGGTCGGGATTTGTGAACGTGAAAAACTGATTGACGGCTCCGAGATTAGCGTTGGCGACAAATTGATCGGTCTTGCCTCAAGCGGGGTACATAGCAACGGCTATTCCCTGGTGCGTAAGGTTTGTTTTGAGGAGATGGGGCTCAGCGTCAACGACAAAATCGAAGAGTTCGGTTGTACCCTTGGCGAGGAATTGTTGCGGCCCACCAGAATTTACAGTGAGACCCTGCTGAATTTGGTGAAAAACTTCAAGGTGAAAGGGTTGGTTCATATAACCGGCGGCGGCATTATCGATAATATCCCGCGGGTTTTGCCCAATGGCTGCAAGGCGGTGATCAACAAGAAAGCCTGGAATGTTTTGCCAATTTTTGATTTTCTCCAGAAAAACGGAAAAATCTCAGCCCATGAGATGTGCCGTACTTTTAACTGCGGCATTGGCATGGTTGTGGTTGTTGATGCAAAACAGGTGGATGACTGTATGCAGCAACTAATAGCCCTGGGTGAGACCCCGTATCTGATCGGGGAGATTGACGCCATGAATAAAAAAGATACCATGGCCGTTGAGGTTGATTGCGGCTGAGTTATAGGTTGTAATGTTTTCTGCTTAAGGCTCACGGGGTTTTCCCGTGGGCCTTTTTTTTGAGATTTAGCTGCCGCAGTCTTTGGTGCCGCCCTTTATCTTATAGATTGCATGCTGTAAAGCAGGGAGCACGGCTTCCAGATTCTCCCGGGCTGCTTTTTTGCTGCCCGGGAGGTTGATGATCGGCTGGCCTGCCGCGTGGCCTCGCCGATGCCCGGGATTTCCCGGTCAAGAATCGTCCGGGTCGCCTCTGGGGTCTGGTCGCTGGGGGAAACGCCGGTGCCGCCGGTGCTCAGGATCAGGTCGATTTTTTTTTCATCCACCCAGACCCGGAGAGTCTCCTGGATTATAGCGATCTCGTCCGGGACAATTGTATAGGCCACCACGGAAAAGCCTTGTTCGCTGAGCATCGTTTGTAGTTGCGGGCCGCTGGTGTCTTCCCTCTCTCCGCGTGAGCCCTTGTCGCTGATGGTCAGTATGCCGCCGGTATATGAGGTCATGCGCTGTCTCCCCTGGTAGGATGTTCGTCTGTATAGTAGTAAGAAAAATCCAATGAAGTCAAGCAGCTAATCGGAATGCCTGTTGTCTTCTGCTGGGCAACCTGCTATTTTGGTTGGTGAAAATAACGCTGCCGCAACAGGACCCTTTGTCGGCAAGATGAATTTTGCTGGCTGAATCTCTTCAGTTTTCTGGTAATTTTTTATGAAAAAACCCTCTCAAGATACAGGGAAAATAGCCAAGTCTGCCGGCACAGTCGGGGTGGCTGTGATGTGCAGCCGTGTCCTGGGGCTGGTTCGGGAGCAGGTTTTTGCCTCGTTTTTCGGGGCGGGCTTTGCCTTTGATGCATTTGTTGTGGCTTTCCGTATCCCCAACCTGCTGCGTGATCTCTTTGGCGAAGGTGCTTTGAGCGCTGCTTTTGTCGCGGTTTTTTCCGATTATGAAACCAATAAAGGCGAAAAGGCAACTTGGGCCTTGGCTGGCAATGTCCTGGTCTTTATCGCGATTCTGCTCAGTTGTCTTACCCTGTTGGGGATGCTGTTTTCCGAACAGATCGTTGGAGTCATGGTCGAGGCCGGGTTTAAGTCGATTCCTGGAAAATTCGCTCTCACCACGCTTCTTTCGACGATCATGTTCCCCTTTCTCATCTTCATCTCCCTGTCCTCGGTGGTGATGGGGATTCTGAACACCAGGGGGCGTTTTTTCGTTCCGGCTCTGGCCGCAGGATTTTTCAATCTGGGCTCGATCGTTGGCGGCGTTGGCTTTGCTCTGCTTATGCCCCGGTTTGGCCAGCCGCCCATCGTTGGTATGGCCATCGGCACTCTGATCGGCGGGATGATGCAGTTGGCCTGTCAATTGCCCGTCCTGTTTCGGGCCGGATTCGTCTTTGTGCCGCAGCTTGACCTCCGCCATCCCGGCCTGCGCCGGATCATGAAACTCATGGCCCCAGCGGTGATCGGCCTTGCGCCGCTACAGATCAATGTGCTGATCAATACCTATTTTGCCTCGTCCCTGGCCGAGGGAAGCCTGTCCTGGCTCAGTTACGCCTTTCGTCTGTTCTGGCTGCCGGTTGGTCTTTTCGGGGTGGCCCTCTCCACCGCGACCCTGCCGGTGATTGCACGGTATGCAGCGCTTAAGGATATGGAGAAGCTGCGGGAAACCTATGCCTCCTCGCTTACCCTGGCCTTCTCTCTGACCATCCCCGCCTCGGTGGGGTTGATGCTGCTGGGTGAGCCCATCACCCGAGTCATCTTCCAGCATGGCAACTTTGACAGCCTGGCCACCGTGAGAACCGCCGAGGCCCTGTCTTGCTATGCCGTGGGGCTTTTTGCCTATTCCTCGGTCAAGATTATGGTGCCGGTGTTTTATGCCCTGGATGAGACCCGGTACCCGGTGTTGGGCAGCTTTTTGACCATGGCGACCAACGTGCTTCTGGTTTGGCTTACCATTGGCTTTTTGCAGCACAAGGCCCTTGCCCTGTCCATTTCCTGCGCCATGATCCTGAATTTTCTCTTTCTGAGTACGGTCTTGTACAGAAAACTCGCCGGATATTCCCTGCGCTATCTTTTTTCCGGGTTGGCTAAGGTCCTTGGTGCTTCCCTGGCCATGGCCCTCTGTTTGTTCGGGGTGCAATATCTTTTCGCCCCTTTTGCCCGGGCCGGTTTTGCGGGAAGCGTGGTTGCGCTCGCCGTGGCTATTGCTACAGGCGGGGCGGTCTACGGGATAACGCTCTATGCCTTGGGGTTCAAGGAGTTGACCGTGCTGGTGGAGCGAGTCCGCCAGCGTTTTGGCTGGGGAGTATGATGGATTCTGGCTTTAGGTCAACTGGCGGAGCAGACTCAGCTGGGCCAGCAGGGCCGGGACTGCGGTATCGACCCGGAGAATCCGGGGGCCGAGGCTGAAGGGTGCAAAGCCTTGCTCCGTGAAGCGTTGCACCTCAAAATCAACCCAGCCCCCTTCCGGGCCGATGGCAAGGACCGCCCGTTGGGCAGACAGGCCTTGGGCTGCCTGGGCAATGGTCTGGTCGCCTTCCGGATGGGCGAGAAGCCGGATCGGGCAATCGCGCAGCAGTTCGGGCAGCAAGTCTTCCACGAATGGCCGGAAGCGGGGATGAACGGAGATCTCCGGCAGCTTGGTGTCCATGGCCTGTTCAAGCCCAAGGAGTAGCGGTTCGGTAAAGTTGCTGCCTTGGATGAGGGTGGAGCTGAAAAAACTTTTTTCAACCCGGTTGGCGTTGATCAGAAATATCCGGCTCACCCCCATGGAGGCTGCTTGGGCCAAGACCCGTTTCAACATGATCGGGCGGGGCACGGCCAGGATTAGGTCGGTGGGTGGGAAGGCTGGCGGTTCGGTGGTGAGATTCACCTGGAGCACAATATGGTTACCGTCCATGTCCTGGATGCAGCCGGTGCCAAGCAGGCCGCCAAGCATCCCAACCCGGACGCTGTCACCGATTGTGCCGCGGAGGATCTTGCAGATGTGTTCGGCGCGGCGACCGGTTAGGGTGACATGCTGATCGGTCAGTTCTTGCGGATGGAGTAAGATCAGGTTCATAATGGATATGGTATCGGCTTTTTTTTACAATTTTTTCTTGACGGTGGGGGTGATTGTATTCGCTCCGCTTCTTTTCGTCAAAGTTATACTGACGCCCAAGTACCGCAGCCGTTCTATGAAGCGGCTCGGCTTCGCCCTTGGGGGAAAATCCGGCGTGTCTGGTTCGGGGTGGCCCCGCATCTGGGTGCATGCCCTGTCCGTGGGCGAGGTGGCTTCTGCTCGGAATCTGGTGCAGGAGCTGCGACGGAGCTATCCCCAGGGGCTCATTATTTTTTCCTCGGCCACCCGGTCCGGGGAGTCTTTTGCCCGTAGCGCCCTCCACGAACATGTCGATTGTTTTGTGCCCTTTCCCTTTGATCTGCTTTGGAGTGTGAAACGCCTGGTCTCCTGGGTAAGACCTGATCTCTTTGTCCTGGTGGAGACAGACTTCTGGCCGAATTTCCTCACGGAACTCAACCGGCGTGATATTCCTTCTCTTTTGGTCAATGGCAGGGCCTCGGAAAGCTCTTTGGCTAGATATCGCCGGTTTCCTTGGCTCTTTAGGCCGCTTTTTAATTCCTTCCAGGCCCTTGTCATGCAGACGGAGCAGGACGCCATCAGCATGCGTCAGCTGGGGGTTGATCCAGCCCGCCTGGTGGTTCTCGGCAATCTCAAATACGATGCAGCCCTGTCTGGGAGTGGCGCTAAGGCAGGGCTTGATCGGGCTGTGTTGCATATCCCGGCACAGGCCCTGGTCTGGGTGGCGGGCAGCACCCACCGGGGAGAGGAAGAGATTATCTTTGCTGCCTTTCAAGAGCTTGTTCAATCCTGCGCCAATCTCTTTTTGGTTGTGGCGCCGCGGAATGTGGAGCGGGGCGCCGAGATTGCAGCCATGGCGGCCCAGCGCGGTCTTTCGGCCCTCCGCCGTTCGCTCGGCGGGGCAGGGGAGGGTTCGGTGTTGATCCTCGATACCCTGGGGGAATTGTCCTCTGTATACGCTCTGTGCGATGTGGCCTTTGTCGGCGGCAGTTTGGTGCCGGAGCGGGGCCACAATCCGCTGGAGCCTGCGGTGCAAGGGAAACCGGTGTTGTTCGGGCCGCATATGGAGGACTTTGCCGAAATCAGCCGCGACCTCCTTGCCGTGGGCGGGGCTAGGCAGGTGCACGATGCAGAGGATCTTCTGGCCGGGCTTTCCCTCCTGTTGTCCGATCCTGCGGAGCGAGAGCGGACAGGGCATCAGGCGCAGGAGCTGATTGCCTCCAGGCGTGGCGTCACCGAGGCGCATATCGCGCTGATCCGTACTGTGCTGGCGCGGGAGGCGAGAGGATGAAGCAGCTGCTCACCATTTTATTTCTGGTTGGCCGTATTTTCTCACCGGCGTACAGTCTGGTCATGGTGCTGCGCGCTTTTCTCTACCGGAAAAATATCCTGTTGAAATCCCAACGCCTATCGGTGCCGGTCATCAGTATCGGCAATCTCACCCTGGGAGGAACCGGGAAAACGCCCATGGTGCGCTATGTGACCCGCTTGCTCTTGAATAGGAATCTACGGCCAGCCATTGTCAGCCGTGGCTATGGCGGAAAGGCCACCGGCAAGGTGAATATCGTTTCCGATGGCGCAAGGATACTGCTTATGCCGGATATGGCCGGGGATGAGCCATTCATGTTGGCCGAGGCGCTGCCCGGGGTTCCGGTCCTGACCGGCCCTGAAAGGGTGCGGGTTGCAAGCCATGCCATCCAAGAGTTTGGAGTGAACCATGTCGTCATGGATGATGGTTTTCAGCATCTTGCCGTGCAGCGTGATCTTGATCTGGTTCTCTTCAGCGCCAGGGCGCTTCTTGGCAACGGCCGGGTTTTTCCCGGAGGTCCATTGCGGGAGCCGGTCTCCGCCTTGGGGCGAGCCCACGGCTTTGTTGTTACCGGGGTTGAGAGCGGCAACCGAGCCAAGGTGGAGGATTTTCAAAAATGGCTACAGGGAGCCTTTCCGGGAAAGCCTGTGTTTGTGGGAGAATATCTGCCTGCCGGAATCTGGCACAGCTGGCAGGGCAAGACCTCTACTCTTGCCGAGGTCCGGGAACTGCCGGTGTTTGCCTTTGCCGGAATCGCAAACCCGGACTTCTTCCGTCAGACCTTGAGGCAGGAGGGCTTTTCTCTTGTGGGGTTCAAGGAGTTCAAGGATCATCATGGTTACACGGCCCAGGATGTTGCGGCCCTTGTCACAGCAGCCCAGGCACACGACGCCAAGGCGCTTATCACCACGGAAAAGGATTTTGCCAAACTCCGGCCCTTTTTTGGGGAGTTTCCCATCTTGGCCCTGACCATCGAACTGCGCATGGATCAGGGCTTTGATCTGTTCATGGCTGATCGGTTCGGGGAGCAGCCTCTGTAGCTGCGGCTGTAAAGGCACGACTCCGGGAAGCCGGGTATTTTTGGGTGTGTTTTTTCTGCAACAGTCTGGTGGCCCCCCTGTATTTCTCCGTTTGTGGCAAATCTTCGTAACATCCCGAAAACAAATGATTTTATTATTTTTTCCTCCGATGCGGTTGCAGTGGTCTGTTTTTTGCATTTACCCCATATGGTTTCGTTATCGTTGTGAAATAGACACAGATTAAGAAAAGAGTGTTCACATATGGATTCATTACAGCACACCATAAAAAGGCCGGTAAGCTTCGCAGGTATTGGCCTCCATTCCGGCAAGGATGCCACCCTCTCCATTTTGCCCGGCGAGGAGAACAGTGGGATTCGCTTTGTCCGCAGTGATTTGCCGCAGGCCGCGCCGACCCCCGCCTTTATGGACCGGATCGTCGACACCCGTCTTGCCACCACCATTGCCACCGAGGATGAGGCGATGATCTCCACCACCGAACATCTGCTCGCCGCGCTTTTCGGCATGGGTATCGATAACGCGGTGGTCGAGTTGGATGGTCCCGAGGTGCCCATCATGGATGGCAGCGCCGGGCCTTTTGTCCATGTGCTGAAACGGGTGGGCCGTCGGCGGCAGAATGCCTGCAAGTGGATGCTCAAGGTGAAGAAGGAGATCTCCTATTCCGAGGGAGATTCTTATGTGAAGATTCTGCCCTATAAGGGGTTTAAAGTCACCTGCGAGATTGAGTTCAACCACCATCTGATCAGAAAGCAGATCTTCTCCAGTGAGTTGACCCCCCAGAAATTCGCCCAGGAGATTGCCGCAGCCAGAACCTTTGGTTTTCTGGATCAGGTTGAGAAGCTACGGCAGAGTGGTCTCGCTTTGGGCGGCTCTCTGGAAAACGCCGTGGTTATCGACGATGATTGCATAGTCAATGCCGAGGGGTTGCGTTTTGCCGATGAGTTCGCTAGGCACAAAGCCCTGGACGTGATCGGTGATCTTGCCCTGCTTGGCTTCCCCCTGCTCGGTCATGTTGTGACCAGGAAATCAGGGCATGGCCATCATTTTTCTTTGATGAAGCAGCTTGCTGCCCAGCCTGAGCGGTGGGACCTGATTGCTTATGGGGAAGAAGGGGGCAATCGGGTGTTGGACAAGGTAGTCCTGGGTACCAAGGAGGCTGGCGACAAGCTGTTGTCCTACCTGTTGCCGCCCAGCATTGCTCTTGCCGGGCAACCCTGCTTCGCCTAAACGATCTCGCCTCTCCCGAGAGGAACGACCCGCAGATGTTGCAAAACTCTGCGGGTTTTTTTGCGCCCGGCGGTTGGGGGTGTTTCCTCGAATCATGCTTGCAATGGCGGGGGAAATTGGTACGATGTTGCATTATCATTATTGTTGATCCAATTGGTCGGGATTTTCACACCCGGCTTGGCTAATCATGAGGAGCAGGATATGGGTTTTTCAGGAAAACTTGGCTTTGTCGGAGGGGGGCTGATGGCCGAAGCCCTGATCAAGGGCATCACCGGGGCCGGGCTTGTTGAGGCTGGACAGATTTTGGTTGCCGACCCCAGCACTGACCGGCAGGCCTTGTTGCAAAAGGAGTATAAGGTTGCCACGGTTTCTGAGGCCACGGCTGTTTGGGCTGAGTGCAAGGTTGTTATTCTGGCGGTCAAGCCGCAGGTGATCGGCGCAGTCCTCAACGCTTCCCGCGAGAAAATTCAGGCCCACCACCTGATTATTTCCATTGCCGCCGGTATCCCTTTGGCCGTGCTGGAAGGCGCGGTTTCCGGGTGTGGTTGCCGGGTTATCCGGGTGATGCCCAATACTCCGGCCATCGTGCTCAAAGGCGCGTCTGCCCTGAGCCCTGGCAAGGGCGTAAGCCCCGAGGATATGGCCGTTGCCACCAGCATCTTCAATGCGGTGGGCGTCAGCTTTGTGCTGGACGAGTCGTATCTCGACGCAGTCACCGGCCTGAGCGGCAGCGGCCCTGCCTATGTGTTCACCTTTATCGAAGCCCTGATTGACGCCGGGGTCAAGGTGGGCCTGGCCCGGCCCGTGGCCCAGAGTCTTGCCCTGCAAACCGTGCTTGGTTCCGTGCTGCTGGCGCTGGACGGGAACAAACATCCCGCCGAGTTGCGGGCCATGGTGACTTCGCCAGGCGGCACAACCATTGCCGGTCTGCATGAGCTTGAAAAGGGGGCTTTTCGGGCTCTGGTCACCAACGCGGTGGAGGCCGCCACCAATCGCTCCTGCGAGCTTGGCCGGCTTGTGGTCTCCGGTACTGGCAAGTAGATTGGGGTGGTAATGAAAATCCGTAAGGTTGGGATCATCTGCAAAAAGGATTCGCCCGCCGCTCTGGGCATGAGCAGGGAACTGCTCCCCTGGCTGGGCGAGCGTGGGATTGTTGCCGCAGTCGATACCATTGCCGATGACATGAACCTGCTTATCATCTTGGGCGGGGACGGCACTCTGCTCCATGTAGCGGACCAGGCAAGCCGATTACAGGTGCCGGTGGTCGGGGTGAATCTCGGCGATCTTGGGTTTCTGACCGAAGTGGCGGTCAGTGAGCGCTATGAGGTATTAGAAAGGATTTTGGCCGGGCAAGTGGTGGTTGAGGAAAGGCTGATGCTCAAGGCCAGGCTTCATCACGGCAACGAGACGGCTGACTGGCGCTATGCCCTGAACGATGTCGTGGTCAGCAAGGGCAGTGCTGACCGGCTTGCCCAACTGAGTACCTGGGCCGATCAGGAGTACATTACAACCTACCGGGCGGATGGCCTGATCTTCTCCACGCCCACCGGTTCCACGGCCTACAACCTTTCTGCTGGCGGGCCCATCGTCAGTCCGGCCTTGCAATCCATTCTGGTCACGCCGATCTGCCCGTTCATGCTGGAAAGCCGTCCTGTGCTACTCCCTGCCTCGGTTTGTCTTACCACCAGACTTGCCGAACAGGCCAACGGGGTAAAGATTATTGTTGATGGCCAGCCTGCCTGGGAAATGTCAGCCGGCGACACCTTGGAGGTGATGGCCTCGGAACGGACGCTGCGGTTGATCTGTTCTCCCCAGAAGGATTATTTTGAGATTCTGCGCAACAAGCTGAATTGGGGCGGGCGGGCAGGCGAGGTGGGGAAAAGCAAGCGGTGATGGGTGAGTTTTGAACTGCTAAAAAAAGCGGAGGCCTCCTTGTCTTGGAGCCTCCGCTTTTTTGTTGTCAAGTTCCTCCTCCCCCCTGCGGGAGGAGGCTAGGGGGTGGGGGTCCTTGCCAGTGCGGACTCAGCCTGCAACGTCACCCTCCCCTCAATCCCCTCCCGTCAAGGGAGGGAAGCTATTGGTTCGTGCTAATCCTTCTCTTCCAGCTTATGGGCCAGGGCTTCCCGCTCTTCCTGCATAGCGATCTTCCCAGCCTCAATGGCCTCGCTGAGAGTTCTTTTCTTCTCGTCGAGAAATTCCTTACCCTGCGCGGCCAGGTCCGTGCCCCGGCTGATGAGATCCTTGCCTTTGGCAATCATCTCCTTGCTCCGCTCAATGGCGGTTTCCTTGTATTCCTGGAAGTCCTCAGGGAAGGTTTTGGCTCGTTCCTTCAGCTCAGCCCCATAGTCGGCCAGCATTTCTCGCGTTTCCTGCCCGGTCTTCGGGGCGGTTAACAGGGCGATGGCTGCGCCCACTACGGTACCGGCCAGCAAGGCCAATACTGCGGTGCTGGAATTGTCGCAATTGTCTCTGCTCATATCAGTCTCCTTTTTTGGGTGTTTTCCATGATCGGTTGAGAAAATTTGAGAAGGCCATGATCCCGGCGCTGAAACCGCCCAGAGTGGTGATAAATGGGCTTACTGTTTCTTTGATCAGCGTGGTGGTGGTGAGCAGGGTCTCAGCCGATTTCTGGGCGGTGTAGATGACAGCGTCTGTCTTGTCTAATTTGTCGCCCAAGGAAATGGAGAGAAGCTGGATCTCGTTGGCCGCCTCGGTCAGGGACTGGCACATCGGGTCCACATGCGTGTTCAAGGCCTCGATGAAGACCTCCAGTTTCTGCAAAGTGCGGCGAAATTGCAAAAAGGTCGGCACCAGGGCGATGGCAATGGCAAAAAGGCTTAGGGCGCTGAGCAGTGAGAAAAATTCTGAAGAGGTCACTTTCGTTACTCCTGTGTGAGCCAAGGATATGTGCAAAAAATCATATTGTTATAATAGAGGGGTTTCCGCAGAGCTGCAAGGGAAAAGCCATTGGTTCGGTCAAGAGCGGTCAGGCGCTTTCCTGTCTACCTTGACAGAGAAAAAGTCGCCCGCAGTTTCCCTTCTTGTACCTGTACCTCTTGCAGGGTATAGGCTGCGGTTATTTCCTTGAGATTACGGCCTTTGAGCTCATAGATCGGACGTTTGGCGAGTTCTTGCCGCACGATGGTTTCTATGGCTGCCCGGGCCTTGACTTGCAGCTCGGGCGTGAGTCCTGGCAGGTCCAACCGTTCCACCGTGGCGTGATCGAGATAGAATGATTTCGATTCCGCATCGTAACGCGGCATCGCCGCGACTCCTAGATATCCGGAGATCGGTTTGAGCAAGGGGATGTTCAGCTCGACCAAGGTATTGATTCCGATCTGATTTGCGCCCTCGGACAGAAAAATTTCTGGCTCGCTGAGAGTGACGCTAAGAACGAGCCAGTTTTTGGTGATGGGAAACCGGGGCGCTACGCGAGCTTGGAGCTCATCGCGGGTCAGGGTCACAACCGTTTCGCCGGATTTGCATCCAACGATCGTAACAAGAAAGGCGAGCAACAGGATTAGCCAGGTTTTTGAACTACGCCTGGTTACAGGATGTTCCCGAATTTTTTGTTTATCTCGCATTATCATTGACTCAAGTTGAGCAGATGGGATGGAGACCAGGCCGCCTAATTGACGCAATATTAGATGTTCCCGTACTTGCGATTGAAATCGTGTTCGCTCATGACCAGCAAAAGAATGCCTTCGATAATTCCAAGGATGGAGGGAATAACTGTCCAGCAGAACAACAAATAGACGATGCCCCAGCCAATGCGACCAAGATAGAATTTATGGATGCCTAAACCACCCAGAAACAAGGCAAACAGGGCTGCCGCTAATTTGCTTTTGCCATTTGGCGCTATCGCAGCAAAGTTGTTCGGTGCCGCGAACTGCCGCACCCCACACTTGGGACATATTTCCGCCTTTGCTTTGATGATCGCGCCGCACTCGGAGCAAAATTTCTCATCGGCAGCTTTGTGCATGGCTTCAATCATGTCCTTCTCCCTGGAAAATGCGTGACAATTTATGCATGCAGCAACCCTGAATGGGTGTGCTGGTTGTTCTTTTCCCGTAACTGTAGATTTTTTTACTGCTTAGCTTCACAATTACCGCAGCATGCTGGGTTAGTTGTGAAGCTATCAAGCTTCGCTCTTTTAATCTCATTTCCAGAATTATCCCTGTATACCAGCTCGTCCGAGTCAAAATCGTATTCCGGAATAGTCGAATCGCGCCATCTCGAAAGAAAAAATTGATAGAGGGGATGGAACATGCTGCCGTGGTTGGAAGAATGTTTAAAGATGTATTCCGGCATCTCCTGGACGTTCAGCCCAGCATGGTAATACTTCATAAAGACATAATCTCCGAGGACGGTAAGCTTAAACAACGGTGTTTCCTCGTACAACTTCAATTTTATGTCTTTTTGGAGAATTTTAAGACCCTTTAAAAACTCGACGCTTTTTGTTATCTGCTCCCGGAAATGTTCAAGGGTAATCTCCGGGTCAGGAATGCTCTTGGCCCGGAGACATGCCCCTTCGCCGAAGGGGTTCAGCAGCATGATTTTTGCTCCACGACAATTCTGGATGATATGGTGCAGGTCGCTCTCGGGGTTTACAAAGGTATTGAAACCCGTTGAGCCGATCAGCATCACATCCTTTTCCATGCCCTGCTGTTCCTTGAATTTTTTGAGTCGTTTTTTTACCCAAAAACTTTTTGGATGCGCCGCAAGAACAAGGCCCATGTCATTGCGCGCCATCTTAGAGAATTTCCTGTTTTTCCAATTACTCACCAAATAGTTGAAAAGCATGATGAGCAGTACCGCCACCGCAATTTCCACGGAGATGAGGAAAGGTTTTTCGCTTTCGATGAGTGTCCAGTAGGTCAGGTAATTATCGGCAATGAGCTTTCCTGTGTATGGCAGTGAGAGCGCAATGGTCGCGCTCAAGACAAGGATTGCAATGTGGTAAATAAGGTTTGTTATACTCTTAAACATATCTACCTTTTACGTCTTGGTTTTTGATCTGTACCGATCAATGGCTGGAGAAAAACAAGAGGGGCGAGGAAGGGGAGCGGTAAATTGGGTTGTTTGGGGGGCATCCCCCTTTTTTTATTTGATGTGGGTTTTAGCCGTTTGGATGGCGAGATCTTTATCCTTGGTAAACAAACTCCACTTCATTTTTGTTGAGTGAATACCGGCTTTTTTGTCTTGCCCTCTACTGTAATACCAGTGGCCAAAGCGCTCGACCGTGGCAAAGGGATGATTCTCCGTGCAGAGAAACCCGCACGGTATAAACTCTTCGAAAAAAATAGTTTCATCCGGGTCTTCATCGTAAGCCTGGTCTTCAGGCAAGGAGATTTGGGAGACATCCATATTCTCTGCTTCCCTTTCATCCAACCAGTCTGAAATTTTCAAATCATTCGGATTTTTGTTTTCCATGGGTTTTTGCTCCTTCAGAAAACTAACGGACTGGCGGGACGTTGTTGCCTTATCTACTAACGTACCATGAAATTCTGGTTCCCGGTTAAATATCACGTATCTTGTTCGAGACAGACAACGAATCGACCATGTCTCCGGTGTATTTCTTGGCTGAGGTGATGCGCAAAATCATGCCTGTGTCCGATATGTTGCGATATGTTGATTGCGTTCCGCACGCAACACTAAGGAAACCGGGCTCCGCACCCCTTTTGTCTTTGTTGTCCGTATGTTAGCCTTTCTTGAACAGTTTATAGATGGCGGAAAAGTCTTCCTGCTCTATGCCCTCTTCAAAGGTTCTCCCGTACAGCTCTTTTACCACCGCGCCGGTGAAGAGTGACTTTTTCTCTTCATAGGCCAGGTCCTGGAGGCAATGGAGATCCTTGTAGATGAGGGCGCTTGAAAAGTGGGTGGAGAAATCTTCTTGGAGCAATTTGCCCCTCTTGGCATTGAGGACCAGCGAATTTCCGCCGCCCACGGAGAGGATATCCAGGATTTCCTCTTTGCCTAGGCCAATGGTTTCCCCCAGAGACAGCGCTTCGGCAATAGTGGCCATGAAGCTGCCCAGGGTCAGGTTGTTGATGAGCTTCATCTTGGTGGCAAGGGTTGGTTCCTTGAGATAAAAAATATTTTTGCCGATGTTTTCCAGGACAGGCCGGGCCTTTTCATACCCAGCTTCCTTGCCGCTGACCAAAACGGTGAGGGTTCCCTGGGATGCGGGCACAACGCTGCCCAGCACCGGCGCTTCAAGATAGATTCCACCATTTTCCGCGCATAGCGCATGGAAGAGCGGGACTTCTTTGAAATGGTTGGTGGAGAGATCTACAACAACCTTGCCTGCGAGGTCGGTGGACAATAGCCCGCCTTCCTGGGTGAGGATGGCATGGACTGCGGAACTGTCGAACATGCAGACAAAGATAATCTCTGTTTTTTCTGCCACCATCATGGGTGAGTGGGCGATTTCTGCCTTCAGACCTTCTGCTTTTGCTGGAGTTCTATTCCAGACCGTGAGGGTATGGCCGCAGTCCAAGAGACGTCCGGCAATGGCTTTGCCAAGGTGTCCAAGTCCGATAAAGCCTAAGTGCATTGTCTTTGCCTCGGGAGTTGTTTGTGTAGGGAAGTGGAGTGAGTGTGGGTTCTTTTTGTTGAAAAGTGGCAAATTGGCAAACAATTTTCTTGTTGTCGGTTCTACCGATCATAATCGGTTATTTTTTCGCTGTTTGGCAAGGATTAAACGGCGGTCACTGGGGTGCGTCCGTTCTTTTGCATCCTTCACGTGCATTTTTTCCCCTTCCTCCTCTTGACAGAGGGAGCATGGCCCACGTAACCTATGTTCGATATGCATGTTCCGCAGGTATGTGAGCGGAGCTGTTCGCCGCCCGCTCCTGCCCGGTAGTTTTTTTCTTCTTCAACCTTCCGAGGGGATTGCCATGATCACGCTCACCGTTAATGATAAGACCTTTGAGGTCGACGTTGCGCCTGACACCCCGCTCTTGTGGGTGTTGCGCGACCAGCTCCAGCTTACCGGCACCAAATATAGTTGCGGCATCGGCGAATGCGGGGCCTGCACCGTGCATATCAACAACGAGGCGGTGCGCTCATGTCAGGTGCCGGTGCAGGAAGCGGTGGACAAGAAGATTACCACCATCGAGGGGCTACCGGAGAACCACCCGGTCAAGGCTGCCTGGGTGGCCGAAGAGGTGGTGCAGTGCGGTTACTGCCAGCCCGGCCAGATCATGCAGGCCGTGGCTTTCCTGGCCAAGTTCCCGGAACCGCTTGATGCGGACATCGATAAGGAGATGACCGGGATCTGCCGCTGCGGCACCTATCCGCGCATCCGCACCGCCATCCATCGCGCCGCCAAGGCCTCGGCCAAAGGAGGAAAGTCATGAGCCAGATATTCAACTGCAGCCGGCGAGATTTCTGCAAGACCGGGGCGCTGCTCGGCACTGGCCTGGTGCTTGGCTTCTACCTTCCAGGCTGTCAGAAAAAAGAGATCATTCCCCCGGCCAGCGGGCCGGTTCGTCACGCAAATGTATGCATGGTTCTCGGTAATGGCAGATTCGCCATGCAGTGATAAAGATTTCTGATATAGTTTGTCGCTGTTTTGAAACCGTAGGCCTTATGGATGATGACTTTTGCCTTGTTGTTGAGGCCTTCCACGATGCCGTTATCGATAGGCGCATCGAAGTAGTTGAGCAGGTCATCTTCTCGTCGGCGGAGCATCCAGGCAAAATCGCGCATTGGTTGCAGCCGTGAATGAGTTGCCCACCAGAACCACTTGTCGAGGTAATCCTTTGCCCAAACAGGATTACGATAATCCCAGAACCGCCCACCAGAACCACTTGTCGAGGTAATCCTTTGCCCAAACAGGATTACGATAATCCCAGAACCGCCGGAAAGCTTCCTTGAGAAGGTAGGCACGATTAATCTTCAGGTTGAGTTGCTCAAGTGCTGAGAGTCGAATCTTTTGGCTCTCGGTGAGATTCCAAGGATTTTTCAGCCAGATGTATCGGGTTTTGGCCATTAGCGCCTTGTGAGCCTGACCTTTGTCCCGAATTTCATCGCGCCGAACCTGATCCACCGCCTTGGTGAGGTGCTGAACGATATGGAACTTGTCAAACACCAGCAGGGCTTGTGGCGCCTTGTCTTTGATGACGTCGATGTAGGGTTGCCACATATCACAGCAAATACCTGCCAATTTCGCAGTCCGCTCCGGGCCGAATGCCTCAAAAAAGGCCTGCAGTGAATCCCGGAAAGATCGCGATTGACCAGACCATACTTGACAGCTTCATCGACCGCTGTCGCCACCGTGCTCCAGGCGCAGTGAAAAAGGGCCGCCACTTGCTGCCATGTCAAAACTCGAGCCCAAGTGGCCAGGGTTACCATAAGAGCCTCCGTGAACCGTTGCTTGCCTGTGCTCCATGGCAGAGCTTCAACATGGATGCCGCCGCAATGCTTACAGTTCACCCGGCGAGGAGCGCAAAGCAAATAAACAGCAATTCCCCACAGCGGAACATGCCGGAACCGGCGTACTGGCCGTGTATCCCGGTAAGCGGCACGCTGGCCGCAAATCCCGCAACATGGAGCGCAGCGGCGGTCTGGAACTATTTCTGCCTCCAGGCTGCCATTGACAAATGTGACTTCGGCCACACGAAATCCTTGCATTTCAAGAGTGTTTTGGATCAAAGTTTCCACAAGCATGAGTCTCCTCCCAGATACCTAGTAAGTTTCGCACCTTCTAAGTAACTGATGAGGCTCATGCTTTTCAACTATTCAACAAAATTCCTCGCACCGATTCCCGAAAGGAACCA
>JAPLJG010000108.1:61234-65752 GCA_026388735.1 Deltaproteobacteria bacterium | reverse complement strand
AAACCTTATTGTGCAGGCAGATTGACCTGGTCAATGTGCTTGTTTTTGTTTGTGCATTTGTGGAAAGGATGATCCCAACAACCATGACGGAAATATCCCTTACCCTTCCTTCCGGGGAGCAGAAAACGTTCCCTGCGGGGATCACGGTGGCCGAGGCCTTGAAAGAGCTGGTTTCCAACAAGGAGCGCAAGCAGACCATTGCCGCCCGATTGGATGATCGGCTGGTGGATCTATCCGCGCCCATCGAGGCCGATGCGGCTTTTGCGCCCATAACCGTCGATAGCCCCGAGGCCTTGGAGATTCTCCGGCACAGTGCGGCCCATGTCATGGCCGAGGCTGTTCTTGCCCTGTTCGGCAAGGAGGTGCAGGTTGCCATCGGGCCGGCCATCGCCGATGGGTTTTACTATGATTTTGACCGCGCGGAGCCGTTCACTCCCGATGATCTTGTCCTGATTGAAACAAAAATGCAGGAGCTTGTCGCTCTCGCCGCTCCTTTTTCTCGGGAGACCATGTCTTCCGCCCAGGCGATTGAGTTTTTTGAAAAGAGCGGCCAGTCCTACAAGGTTGAGCTACTGAAGGATCTGGGCGCCGAGACGGTTTCGCTGTATAGGCAGGGAGATTTCGTTGATCTTTGCCGTGGGCCGCATTTGCCCCATGCGGGCTGGCTGAAGGCCGTCAAGGTTATCAAGCTGGCCGGTGCCTACTGGCGTGGCGATGAAAATCGAAAGATGCTCCAGCGCCTTTATGGCACGGCGTTTTTTGACCCCAAGGATTTGAAGGCCTATCTCTTTCAGATTGAAGAGGCCAAGAAACGCGATCACCGGAAGCTTGGCAAGGAACTGGAGCTGTTTGCCGTTTCCGACCAGGTCGGACCGGGTCTGATCCTCTGGCAGCCCAAGGGCGCGCTGCTCCGGAAGATCATTGAGGATCACTGGCGCGAAGAACATTATAGAAACGACTACGAGCTGCTGTTCACCCCGCACATCGCCAAGCGCGATATGTGGCAGACCAGCGGCCATCTCGATTTTTATGGGGAGAACATGTTTTCCCCCATGGAGATCGAGGAAGTGAGCTATCAGCTCAAGCCGATGAATTGTCCGTTTCATATCGGCATCTATAATACGCGTAAGCGCAGCTATCGGGAATTTCCCCTGCGCTGGTGTGAGTTGGGCACGGTGTACCGTTTTGAGAAGACCGGCGCCCTGCATGGCCTGATGCGGGTTCGCGGCTTTACCCAGGACGATGCCCATATCTTTTGTCGGCCCGATCACCTGGAAGATGAGATCTTCAATATCCTTGACTTGAATCTGCATATCCTCAAGACCTTTGGGTTTGAGTCCTACGAGGTTTATCTTTCCACCAGGCCGGAGAAGTCCGTGGGCAGCGACGAGCACTGGGATCAGGCTACCACTGCTTTGAAGCTGGCTTTGGAGAAAAAGGGCCTGGCCTACGAGCTTGACCCTGGCGAAGGGGTGTTTTACGGGCCGAAGATCGACATTAAGATCAAGGATGTTTTGGGGCGGAGCTGGCAGTGCTCTACTATTCAGGTGGATTTCAACCTGCCAGAACGTTTTGAAATGACCTATATCGGGGAAGACAGCAAGGAGCATCAGCCGATCATGATCCATCGGGCTCTTATGGGCTCGTTGGAGCGCTTTATCGGGGTGCTTATCGAGCATTATGCCGGAGCCTTTCCGGTGTGGCTTGCTCCGACTCAGGCCAGAATCATGAATATCACCGACGTCCAGATCGATTATGCGGACGAGGTGTATGCCGAGTTGCGCAAGTCTGGGGTGCGGGTTGAAAAAGATATCCGCAACGAAAAACTCAATTACAAGATTCGTGAAGCCCAGATGCAGAAGATTCCGTACATGCTGATCATCGGCGACAAGGAAGTGGAGGCGCGCCAGATCACGGTGCGGCTGCGCAACGGTGATAATCTGCCGGCCATGTCAATCCCCGAGTTTGCGGCGCTGATCGCCAGGGAAAATGAAGCTGGCCGAACTGGCGCTTGCAATAGCTAGGTGTTTCAGAGTAGTATGCAATATTTCAGCGTGCGGATGCCCATCATCGTGTGCGGTGTTTTAAGAATAATGTGTGCGGAGGTATGAGTATTAAAGGTAAAAAAGTTGGCGACCGACCAGAGCGGGAAGTGCGGGCCAGAATCAACCATGAGATTGATTGCAAGGAAGTCCGTCTCATTGATGAGGAAGGGCAACAGGTAGGGGTTGTGCCTGTCCGTGAAGCGCTGGCAAAGTCCGAAGCGGCAGGGCTTGATCTTGTTGAACTGTCGGCTGCGGCTGATCCTCCGGTCTGCCGGATCATGGATTTTGGTAAATTTCGTTACGAGCAGAGCAAGAAACAGCAGGAAGCCAAAAAGAAACAGACGGTTATCGAGGTCAAGGAAATCAAGCTCCGTCCCAAGACCGAGAAGCATGATCTTGAATTCAAGATCAAGAATATCAAGAAGTTTCTGCAGCAGAAGAACAAGGTGAAGATCACCCTGCGTTTCCGTGGCCGAGAGATCGTCTATGCCGATACCCTCGGTATGGAGGTCATGAACAAGGTGGTAGAGGAGTTGAAGGAAGACGCGGTTATCTTGCAGCCTCCCAAGATGGAAGGGCGGCAGATGGCCATGTTTGTAGGGCCGAAATAACAGTTCTGCCAGGGTTGGCGGATAAACATAGTGTATTGGTCGGTGCAGGTCTGCCGGCGAAGATATGAAAAAGGGAGAATACCATGCCGAAGATGAAAACAAACAGAGGGGCTGCCAAGCGGTTCAAGTGTACTGGCACCGGCAAGATTGTACGCCGCAAGGCCTTTACCAGCCATATCCTCACCAAGAAGAGCACCAAGCGGAAAAGGAATTTGCGCCAAGCAGGGATTGTTGATGCTACCAATCTCAAGGGGATCAAGCGTCTGTTGCCCTATATGTAAAAAAACCGGTGGGACTGACTGTCCGCCTCAAGATGATTACCAGTGTTAACACTGCCGACGGACAGAAAACGTCGGAGAATGTCAATAAGGAGAAGTACGATGCCTCGCGTAACACGTGGATTTAAAGCGCGCCGGAGAAGAAAAAAGGTTTTGAAGTTGGCCAGTGGTTTTATCGGTGGCCGGAACAGCCTGTACAGAACGGCAACGGAAGCAGTGGATCGGGCGTTGGTTTATGCCTACCGCGATCGTCGCCAGAAAAAGCGGGATTTCCGGAAGTTGTGGATTGTGCGGATCGGCGCAGCGTGCCATGAAAACGAGACCACTTACAGCCGGATGATGGGCGCTTTGAAGAAAGTGAATGTGGAGTTGGACCGTAAGGTTCTCGCCAATTTGGCCGTTCTTGATCCGGGGGCCTTTACCAAGGTTGCCAAGCTGGCCGCCAGCAACTAATTGTTGCCGTGCCCAGTATGCAAGAAGAACTGCTTCGCCTGAAAACCGCTGCCGGTGAAGAGCTCGCCGCAATTTCTCAGAGCGACGAGCTCGAACCGTTTCGGGTCAAGTATTTGGGCCGGAAAGGGGAGTTTACCCTCGTCTTGCGGCACTTGGGTCAAGCTCCTCCGGAAGAACGCCCGCGGCTTGGGCAACTGGCAAACGAGATAAAGCAGGAGCTGGAATCCGCTTTTGCCGAGCTGGAAGCCCGCCTTGCTGAAGTTGGTGTTGGTTCAGTCCAGCCCACCCTTGATCTGACCCTGCCCGGGCGGACGATCCCTTTCGGCAAGCTGCATCCTGTGACCCAGGTCATGGATGCGGTCTGCTCCATCTTCGAAGGCCTGGGTTTTGCCGTGGCCGAGGGGCCGGATGTCGAGGTCGATTTCTATAATTTCGAGGCCCTGAACATCCCGCCGCATCACCCGGCTCGGGCCATGCATGACACCTTCTATATCAGCGACAGCCTGCTGCTTCGAACCCATACCTCGCCTATGCAGGCGAGGATCATGGAAAAGGAGCAGCCGCCCCTGCGGATGATCGCGCCGGGCAAGGTCTATCGCTGCGATTCGGATATCACCCATACCCCCATGTTTCATCAGGTGGAAGGGTTTCTTGTTGACCGTCACATCTCATTCGCCGACCTCAAGGGTGTGCTTTCGGTGTTCATCACCAGGATGTTTGCCGAGAATACCCCCATCCGTTTTCGTCCCAGTTTTTTCCCTTTTACCGAACCCAGCGCCGAGGTGGATATCGGCTGTGTGATCTGTGGCGGCAAAGGGTGTCGGGTGTGCAAACACACCGGCTGGCTTGAGATTTTAGGCGCCGGAATGATTGACCCGGAGGTTTTCAAAAAAGTTGGCTATGATCCGGAAGAGTACAGCGGCTTTGCCTTTGGCCTTGGTATAGAGCGAATTGCCATGTTGAAGTACGGCATCACCGATATCCGGCTTTTCTACGAAAACGATCTGCGTTTTCTTTCCCAGTTTTAGGCCCCTTTAGGGGCGACACCAAAAGACACGATCCATGAAGTTTACGCTCAACTGGCTGCGCGAATATATTGACACGGACCTGGAACGGGTGCAGATTGCCGAC
>JAPLJG010000108.1:0-61224 GCA_026388735.1 Deltaproteobacteria bacterium | reverse complement strand
TGGTCTTGAGGTGGACGCCTGTGTGCCGTGTTATCCCGATTTGATCGGGGTCGTGGTTGCCCGGATCGAATCGGTTCAGCCCCATCCCAACGCGGACAAGCTGGTGCTCTGTGACGTTAATGTGGGTCAGGAGCGTAAGCGGGTGGTGTGCGGCGCTCCCAATGCGCGTGCCGGACTGGTTACGGCTCTTGCCTTGCCAGGCGCAGTGTTGCCGGGAGGATTCACGATCAAGCCGGCAAAGATTCGCGGGGAGGAATCCTGCGGCATGCTCTGTTCGGCCAAGGAGCTTGGGATTACCGAGGATCAGGTCGGGATCATGGAGTTGGCTGCGGACCTCCAGCCTGGGCAACCGCTCAGCCAGGCCTTGGGCCTGGTGGATACCATGATCGAAGTTGATCTTACCCCCAATAGGCCCGATTGCGCCAGTGTGCTGGGAATTGCCAGGGAAGTGGGCGGGGTGGTCGGAAAGCGGATCAGGCCCCCGGTGGCGGCACCCCCGGTGTTGAGTGGCGAGAATCTGCCCTTCAGCGTGGAGGTGGAATCCTCCGCCGATTGCCCGCGCTATGCAGCCAGACTTATCAAAAACGCCAAGATCGGGCCTTCGCCCTGGTGGCTGCAACAGCGATTGCTGGCCGTGGGCATGCGGCCGATCAGCAATATCGTCGATATCACCAACTTTGTCATGTTGGAATATGGCCAGCCCCTGCACGCCTTTGATTTTAACAAGCTGGCCGGGGGTAAAATCGTGGTCCGGCGGGCAAAGCCCGGCGAGAAGCTTGCCACCCTGGACGGGGTTGCGCACCAGCTCGATAGCGAGATGCTGATGATCTGCGATGCCGAGAGACCGGTGGCTGTGGCCGGGATCATGGGCGGGGCCAATTCCGAGGTTGATGCAGAGACACGTGATATTCTTCTGGAAAGCGCTTGTTTTTCCGCCATCGGCATCCGGCGCACCGCAGGTAAGCTCAACATGAGCACTGAGGCCTCCTACCGTTTCGAGCGGGGAGTTGATCCGCAAGGCGTGCCCAAGGCCATGGAGCGGGCCGTTCAACTCATGGTCGCGCTGGCCGGTGGGGAGATTGTTGCGGGAGGTATTGATTATCGTGAGGGAGTTGTCGCCCCGGCGCCCATCACCCTGCGGGGCAAGAGGACGCGCACCTTGCTGGGTATGGATCTGACTCTTGAGCAGATTGCCACGGCTTTGACCGGCATTGAAATTGAAGTGGAAAAGATTGATGACGATACCCTGCGGGTGACGCCCCCGAGTTTCCGGGTTGATCTTGAGCGGGAGATTGACCTTATCGAAGAGGTCGCTCGGATCGTGGGCTATAACCTGCTGCCCACCACCCTGCCCATGGTGCCCATGATTTTTTCCGAGCCCGATGCCCTTCGGGAGCTGCGGAAAAAGGTAGCCCAGACCCTTACCGCCCTTGGGTTTTATGAGGCGATCAATTATAGCTTTGTGACTCCGCAGCATTGTGATCTGCTGGGCTTGGCCGCAGATGATGCCAGACGGCAGACCGTGCACCTGTTGAATCCTCTGGCGGAAGATCAGAGTGTTTTGCGGACCACGCTGTTGCCAGGGCTTCTTGAAAACCTGCGGCGCAATTTGAATCATCAGAGCCACGATGTCCGGCTTTTTGAAGTAGGCAAGGTCTTTCACCCCCAAGGGAATAGCCAGCCCGAGGAGCCTTTCCGTCTGGCCGCTGTTATCTCCGGGCGTCGGACTCCTGGGGCGCCTGTGCTCCATGTCGGGGAGACTCCGGCGGACATTTTCGATGTCAAAGGGGTTGTGACGCAACTTCTTGACAGTCTGAGATTCGGTGCGGCAATCACCTGCCAGGCAGGGGTTGTTGGGCAGGAACTTCCTTTTGCCGAACCGGGCAGTGTTTTGGCCGTTATTGGGGCGGAGAAAATCCTGGGCTGGTGCGGGGCCTTTGACCAGAAAACGCTGAAGGCCTTTGGCATCAAGCAGCAGGCCTTCTTTGTGGATCTTGATCTTGCCGCGCTCGGCGGTTTTACACCCCAGGCAACGAGTTGTGCGGTGTTGCCCAAGTTTCCCTTTGTGAAATGGGACATGGCCCTCATCGTGCCGGAGGGAGTTGCCGCCGGAGAGATGCTTTCCGTCATTCATGGCTGCGGCGAAAAGTTTATCGAGAGGGCCGAGATCTTTGATGTGTTCCAGGGGAAAAACATTGAGGCCGGAAAAAAGAGTGTCGCAATTTCCATCACCTATCGGGCGCTTGATCGAACCCTGGATGACGAAACAGTTGGCAAGATTCACCAAAAAATTATCGAGATGATGATTTCCCGTTTTAACGGTCAGTTACGTGAGGCATAATAGATGAAACGATCCAACCTTACCAGAAAAGAACTCTCGCAGACCATCAACGAGAAGATGGGACTTTCCCAGCGGAGCGCTGGAGAAATGGTTGATGCTGTTTTTGATGCGCTTAAGAAAACCCTGCTTCAGGGGGAGGCCATCAAGATCGTGCAGTTCGGCACCTTCACTGTGCGGAAGAAATCTTCGCGGGTGGGACGCAACCCCCGGACTGGAGAAACCATGGAGATTTCCAAGCGGCACATGGTATCCTTCAGGCCCAGCAAGGTGGTTCGGGAGAATCTGAACAAGGAATAAAGGACCAGTGTGACCAAAATATCTTGCCAGAGTTTTGATGAGGGTCTAGGAACAGCAGGTGCCCGTCTGCCTGGGATTCCTGACAAGCGGTACTTCAAGATCGGCGAGGTGTGCGCGATAACCGGGGTCAAGCAGCACGTGCTCCGGTACTGGGAGTCGGAATTTAGGATCCTCCATCCGCAGCGGGCCCAGTCCAAACAACGGCTCTATCGCCGGGTAGATGTGGAAACGGTTCTGGCGATCAAAAGGCTGCTCAAGGATGAGGGCTTTACCATCAGCGGGGCTAAAAAAGCTTTGGCTCGGGATGGCAACGGGCAGGAGCACGAGGTGGTCGGGGCCGAAGCAGAGCAGGGGTTGTCAGGGAAATCTACAGATATTTTTGGCCAGGTCAAGGCGGAGTTGTTGGCCTTGCAGAAAATTCTCGAGGAATAAAGCCGTTGGCGAGAGTCCAGCTTGACAGGTACCTCGGGCCATGCTAAATAGTGGCCAACCTGTTGAGTTGAAATATATTTTGTCGGGATGTAGCGCAGTCTGGTAGCGCACTTGGATGGGGTCCAAGGGGCCGGAGGTTCGAATCCTCTCATCCCGACCAGCAATAGTAAAGGGGTTAGCCGTTTTCGGTTAACCCCCTTTTTTTTTGTTCAAACATTTGGCAACAATTATACTTTTTGCTGCTCCTTTGCCCCAGCCTTGTAGCGAAACGCGCACCACACCAGCGGCGCATAGGCGATCAGCAGCCCGACCAGGCCAGGAAGCGATCCCCGCGCTACCAGCAGAGTAATGGGAAGCAGCCAGAGAAGATTGATCAGCCCAACTGCGATGGACACATGTCGGTGCGCGGCAAAACGGCGGGAGGCGTACTGGTAAGCGTGACTGCGATGGGCTTCGTGAAATGTCTCCCCTTGGATCACCCGGCGCAACAAAGTCGTGGTGGCGTCAACGATAAAGACCCCGAGCAGGATAAGCCAGCACCAGAAGAGTTCCGGGTCAACCTGGGCCGCTTGAATTGAAAGAAGCCCCAGGATCAGGCCCAGAAAACCACTGCCCGAATCTCCCAGGAAGATTTTGGCCCGGGGAAAATTCCAAAAAAGAAAGCCGGCAACCGCAGAGAGCAGTAATGCGGGAGCCAGCCAAGACTGCCCGGCAGGAGCAGAGAGCGCATAGGCAATGCTCCCGCCCAGGCAAACCGTGATTGCCTCAATGCCGGCGATACCATCGATGCCGTCCATGAAATTGTACAGGTTGAGTAGCCAGACAAGATACACTGCGGCCAGCAAGTAGCCCGACCAACCGAGATACAACAGGTGTCCGAATACAGAGAGGGGCGGTAGTTGCCCCAGCCAGAAAAGCCCCCAGGCAGCCCCGAGAAAATGGGCGGCCAGCCGCCACCGTGGCGCGATATGGCGGCGGTCATCCAAAAAGCCTACCCAGGCAACCAGTCCTCCGGCGCCAGTCAGGGCTAACAAGGCCTGCGTTGGTAAAGAGTCTGTCAGCCACAGGCATAACAGCCCTGCAAAAAAGGTCACCACAATGGCCAGACCTCCCCCTCGCGGAGTAGGAATCTGGTGCGAGCTCCGTATGTTGGGAACATCGATAAGATTGCGCGCCAAAGCGTAACGCCGGATGAACCAGGTCAGCAAAAGAGACAACCCGGCGCTCAGTAGAAAAAGTCCCCAGGGATGCATTAAGGTCGGCATGATTTTTTTTGTCGCGATTGTGTCAACGTCATGGCATGCACTGCGTCTTTGCTCCGATCATGCGAATGGCTGAACCGGCATCCATTGCCTGGGACATGATGTCCAGGTAGTCGTCTCGGGAGGCGTTTCTGGCAACCGGGGTATCGTGGGCCGTGAAGTTGCAGTCATGCTCTTGGCAGTATTTTCCCTTAGTCGCGAAGTTGAGGATGATGCGGGGAATGTCATAATGATGGATGGTGTTCTGGCGCACAGGGCGACCGTTTTCGATGATGTAGATCCGGTTAAGAAAAGTGGCTTTCACGGTTCCGCCGAGATAGTTGAGATCCTGGTAGGTTTTGCTTCCCGAGAGGCTTGGCAGATGGTCGCTCACTATGATGATCAGTGATTTCGGGTCTGCTGCGATCAGACCTTTAATAAAGGTGGCAATGGCCTCGGTGCGGTAGTAGTACTGGTTGACGGCTTTTTCCAGCCCCTCGTCCTGGTAATTTCCAAGCATCTTGACAACCATTGGCCGTTTAGCAAGGTTGAGGTCATGGGGGGTATGGCCGTACATGCTGATGATGTAGTTGAAAATGGGAAGTTTCGGATTTTCCCGGATTCGTTTGGTGATGAACGCCAGGTTTTGGGAAAAAAGCACTCCGTCGAACATGTAATCTTCGTCCGTCACGTCCCCTGCGGAGAAATACGTGTCGTAGCCTGCGGCGAATTCCTGGGGGTAATATCTTTTTTCAAAGCCAATCCCGGTATAGGCGTTGGTTGAGTTAAAAAAATCAGGTTTGTAGGCGTTGGTGGAGTTGGTCTCGTAGCCGCCTTGGGCAAGAATTCTGGGAAGACAGGGGGTTTTGGCCCCGGTGAACACATCGAATTCGATGCCGGAGAACTCACGCAGGGCCGGAGCCCCGCAGAGAACCTCGAACTCGGCCTGGGCGGTACCCCCGGCAAACACCGGGGAGATGGAGATTCCTCCTTTTTTCGCCAGCAGTTTGCTGAAAGAGGGATGGGCAGGGTTGCGAGAAAAACAGGCTTTCTGCAAAAGTGCGGGATCCAAAAAGCTCTCCATAACGATGAGGTGGATATTCCGTTTTCCTTGCTGGCCTTTGAGCCCCGCGATCACCTTGTCTGAATCAATTAGGGACGCGGGATTCATCTGATGCCCGGCAATCTTTTCGCGGTAGCTTTTCCGCCTGGCTTCATTGTACAGCATCATGCTCAGGCGACCGTTGTTGCGGGCGCTGGCCGTGTCGGAATAGAGGAAGATTTCCTGTTGGGTTTCCTGGAAAGCGGTCATGAAGAAATCCGGGGTTATCTCCACCATCAGCAGTAGTGCCAGGAGAGGCAGCGAAGCCTTGACCATTGCCGCTCGTCGGGTGCGAAATTCAAGGGAAGCGAGAAAGGCCAAAAGGGGGAGACCGATCAGCGCTCCGATCAGGGCGAGGGCCAGGGGGGGGAGTACCTGGAACATCTCCGGCAGTTCGGTTATTTCGGTGATACGCAGCATCCGGCCAAACATGATGAAGTAGGCATCGGACACACCATAAAACAGGACGAGCGGTGCTGCGGCCACAAACGGCTGCAGGCGTGATTTGCGGAGGAGTTGATTGAGAAAGAAGTAGAGATAGAGGAGCAGGGGGATTTCTAGGCGCCAGGCCGGCAGCAATGAAGGCAGGCCGCCCTGCTGTTGGAGAATTGCCGTATAGCCGAGGAGAAAGAACAGGAATGCGGCATAGCGGTTTGTCATCAGGGCTTTCAGCCGGGCGAGATATGGGCGCAAGGTTGGGGACATGGTCATTGTGTGGGGAAAAGAGGTCTCGTTGCCGGTAATTCCGGCATGTTCCGGACAATAATGAGCTTAGGGCCGGAAAACAACATAGCGTGGAACTATACCATACCGCCCGATCTGCTCGCACATATTCTTTTTTTGCGAAAGGCGGCCATTCTCTTTTCTTCTCCGGCAAAGTTCTGATTGCCGGTTGAAAGCAGGCCTGCTAATCTTTGTGAGGGAGACGGTGATTTTTTCAGGATAAGGTGGCCATGCGCATACTCGTAGTCGAAGATGATCCTAAAATTGCTTCTTTCATCAGCATGGGACTCCGTCAGGCTGGTTTTTCCGTGGATGTTGCCGACAACGGCGAGGATGGCCTTGTCCGGGCGCTGGACGGCGCCTATGACCTTGCCGTTCTTGATATCATGCTGCCAAGGCTTGATGGCCTTTCTCTGCTTGATCAGCTCCGTCGTCGGCAGATCAACACCCCGGTGATCATCTTGAGCGCCAAGCGTTCGGTTGAGGATCGGATCAAGGGACTACAGGCCGGGGGGGATGATTATCTCACCAAGCCGTTTTCTTTTTCCGAGTTGTTGGCCAGGGTTCAGGCCCTGATCCGCCGGGCAGGTGCCGCGCCGGAAGCCACGGTCCTGCGGGTAGGGGATTTGTCTCTAGACAAATTGAAGCGGGAGGTCTACAGAGCAGAGCGCAAGATCGATCTCCAACCCAGGGAATTTGCCCTTCTTGAATATCTCATGGGCAACCCAAGCCGGGTCATCTCAAAAACCATGATTCTCGAGCATGTCTGGGATTATAATTTTGATCCCCAGACCAATGTGGTGGATGTGCTTATCTGCCGGTTGCGCAATAAGATTGACCGGGATTTCGGACGCAAGCTGATTCAAACGATTCGCGGGGTCGGCTATGCCCTTGGTAACGATTAAACGGCTGGCAAAAACCACGGGCTTCCGGCTGGCCCTGTGGTATTCCCTTATTTTTATTTCCAGCTCCCTCCTGCTTTTCGCCCTGCTCTATTTCCCCCTGCGTTCCGCGATCAAAGAAAAGGATCGCAACATTATCTTGGCCAAACTCAACGAATATACCTTGCAGGAAGAGCAGAGCGGTCTTCAGGGGATGCTCGCCGAGATCCGTCTTGAGGATGATCATAACAGTCAGGCTGGTTTTTTTGTGCGGGTGGCCGACTCCACCGGTCAATCGTTGATTGTCACTTTGCCGCCGGAATGGCACCAGTTGGATAGAGAATTTTCTCCCCTGTTCCGCAGCGGGGGAGGAGCCGATGGCTGGATCGTCCTTCCTGCTGAAGGAAGAGACGATTCCCTCGAGATTGTCAGCAGGCGGCTGGGGAGCGGATATCTGCTCCAGATCGGCAGGGGTTCCGGGGAACGGCAAAAAATCCTGGATTATTTCGGGGAGGTTTTTGCGGGAATCATGCTGCCGATGATCATCTTCGGTTTTGCCGGCGGGTTCTTTCTGGCCTTTCGCTCCCTGCGGCCGGTGCGCGACCTCATTCAGGTCGTGCGCAGCATCGATATCGGCAAAATGGACGCCAGGGTGCCATCGCGGCAGACCGGCGACGAACTGGACGAACTGGTTCGACTTTTCAACACCATGCTGGAAAAGATCGAGCAATTGCTTACCGGTATGCGGGCTGCCCTGGATAATGTAGCCCATGATCTGCGCACCCCGGTGACCCGAATGCGGGCCGGGATCGAAATCGCCTTGCAGTCCGACAACAAGGCGGAGACCTTGCGCGAGGCCCTGCTGGACTGCGCCGAAGAGTCAGAACGGATCATCACCATGCTTAATACTCTGATGGACATCTCCGAGGCGGAGACAGGGGTGATGAAGTTGCATCGGCAACCCGTTGATGTTGTCTCGCTTCTTGCCGAGGTGGTAGATTTGTATCAGTATGTGGCGGAGGAAAATGGGGTGACAGTTGTTGTTTCCGGTCCGGCTGATCTTACGTTGATGGCGGATATGGATCGGATGCGGCAGGTTATTGGCAATCTGCTGGATAACAGTCTCAAACATACGCCGCCCGGTGGCCGCATCGAACTCGTCTGTGCCCGTCAGGCTGGGAAGGTGGTGATCCGTGTGCAGGATACCGGGGCAGGCATCCCGCCCCACGACCTGTCTCGGATTTTTGATCGGCTGTATCGAGGAGATCACAGCCGCAGCCAGCGGGGCCTTGGCCTGGGCTTAAGCCTTGTCAAGGCGGTTATCCATGCCCATGCCGGGAGCATCGAGGTGGAAAGTGCGCCCAGTCAGGGGGCGACGTTCATCTTGCGGCTGCCTGCCGAGTGCTCATTGCTGTCCTGATTCGCTTTCTCAGTGCATGCGCGTCCCGCCTGTCCATGAGCTTCTTCAAGCTTGAACCTTTCACGTTTGTAAGGTTCAAGCAATCTTCTGGCAATTGTTGGCATGCTAGATTCAGGCGAAGCAATGCTCTGCCCCTGGGAAAAATTTGTGGTCATTCCGACCGCAGGCAAGGGGTGGGCTTATGCAATGGAGCTGGCTGGCCCCCATTATGTCAAAAATCATATCTAACGTATTGTCTCGTCTTCCGTCTCTGGCTCGTTTTCAGCTCCTCCGTCTGTTCTTCCTCTGGTACAGCCTGTATGCCTTTGGCGTACGCCTGGCGTTATTGAGCTGGAGTTGGTCACAGATCGGGCATTCCCCCCTAATTGTGGGGGGGATTTTTCTGGTCGGTCTGTTGTATGATCTGGCCAATGCCGTGTATTTCGCTATTCCCATTGTTCTGTATCTGGTGCTCATGCCCCAGCGGTTTTTTGTCAGCCGCTGGCAGCGGGTTGTTCTCTATCCCCTTGTCTTTACCCTGAGCTATGGCCTGGTTTTTTCTGCCCTGGCTGAATGGCTGTTTTGGGATGAGTTTGGCGTACGTTTCAACTTTATTGCTGTGGACTATCTGGTTTATACCCATGAGGTGATCGGCAATATCCGCGAGTCCTATCCGGTGTCCCTGCTCCTCTCCATGGTTGGCGTTGTTGCAGCCTTGATTTTTATCGTCATCCGGCCTCGGCTGGAAGCGGTTATTGTCTCGGAGCGACAACAGGGACGCTCAGCCTCCGGTCTTGCCGCCCGCCTGGGTGCTGGTGCAGCCTTTCTGCTCTTGCCCGTAGTCCTATTTTTGACCGTGGATGGTTCCCTTCCTGGTGCGGCCTTTGGTAACCGCTATGAAAAGGAACTGGCGGAGAATGGCATCTACCAGTTGTTTTCCGCCTTTCGCAACAACAGTCTGGACTACGCGACTTTTTATAAAAACATGGATGAAAAGGCCGCATTCACCGGTCTGCGTGCCCTGCTTAAGACCAAAAACAGCCGCTATGTCGACGATAACCCCACGGACATAGAGCGGGTACTTACCTCAGCAGCTCCGGAGAAACGCCACAACGTCGTGTTGATTATGGTGGAAAGCCTGAGTGCGGAGTATCTCGGCTCTTTTGGCAACACTGCGGGCCTTACCCCCAATCTCGACGCCCTGGCCAAGGACGGTCTGCTGTTTAATCGGCTGTATGCCACGGGCAATCGGACCGTGCGCGGGATGGAGGCAGTCACCCTCTCTGTGCCGCCGACGCCGGGGCAGTCCATTGTCAAGCGACCCAACAACGCCAATATGTTTTCCTTAGGCTTTGTTTTTCGGGACAAAGGCTATGACACCAGGTTTTTCTATGGCGGTTTCGGGTATTTTGACAACATGAACGCCTTTTTCGGCGGCAACGGCTTTGACGTTACCGATCGCTCCAATCTCAGCGCGGACGAGATCAGTTTTGCCAATATCTGGGGGGTGTGCGACGAGGATATCCTGGGCCGGGCTCTGCGGGAATTCGACCAGTCTGCAAGCCAAAAGAAGCCATTCTTCGGGTATGTGATGACCACTTCAAATCACAGACCTTTTACCTATCCCGAGGGGAAGATCGATATCCCGTCAAAAACCGGGCGGCCAGGCGGGGTCAAGTACACCGATTATGCCATCGGTAGGTTCATTGACGAGGCACGGCATCATCCCTGGTTTGACAACACCATCTTTATCATTGTCGCGGACCATTGTGCCGGGAGTGCTGGTCGGCAGGAACTTCCGGTGCACAGCTACCATATCCCTTTGATTTTTTATGGCCCGGGAATCATTAAGCCGGGGGTGAATTCCACCCTGGCAAGCCAGGTGGACCTGGGGCCCACCCTGTTTGGCCTTTTGAAGTGGCAATACTACAGCAAATTCTTTGGCAAGGATATTTTAGCTGCTGATTTTACGCCCCGTGCCTTTATCGGAAACTATCAGCGGCTTGGTTATCTGGAGGGGGGCTATCTGGCCATCCTCAATGAACGACAGGGGATTGGCCAGTAACAGGTGGTTGAAGAGACCATGCAGGATGCGGTGTTGGTTCCGGTGGACGAGAATAAGGATCTGAGCGCTAAGGCCATCTGTTCCTATCAGGGAGCCAGTCTGCTCTACCAGAGGGGCTTGGACCGCTGGTCAGGGGAAGAGAAGCTCCCCAGGGTTAGCCGGGCTGCGGTACGGGGTCCCGCTCCGGGACGGTAAAAAAGGGGATAGGCATGGACTTTCGCCACGCTTTGTGATAATGAAGGAAATTGGTTTGCAGCAACCGCACGAAGCATTCGGCCCGGGACGCATGTCCTGTGGCGGACTCAAGAATCCCTAGCAGAAGAGAGTATTCATGGGCAAAGATAAAATTTTTGCAACCCCTCTGGGCACGGTGGCGGATTTCAGTTTTGACGCGAAGACTGCGTCCGTCTTTGACGACATGCTGGTTCGTTCGATTCCTTTTTATCTTGAAGTGCAGCGGATGATGGCCGAACTGACCCTGGATTTCGCCGTGCCGGGAACGAACGTCTACGACCTGGGCTGCTCCACCGGAACGACCCTGATCCAGCTTGATCCCATCCTCCCTGCGGGCGTAAGGATGGTGGGCTGCGATTATTCCGAGGAGATGCTGAAAAAAGCCGAGGAAAAGCTGAAGGGCCACGGCATGCAGCATGATTACCATCTTGAGTGCATGGATCTCAACAACGAGGTCCGGGTCGAGAACGCCTCGGTGGTGATCATGAACCTCACCCTCCAGTTCGTCAGGCCCCTGAACCGGGAGCGCTTGATCCAGAGTATTGCCAAGGGGGTCAACGAAAACGGCTGCATGATCCTTATCGAGAAGGTGCTGAGCCGGGATTCGCTGCTCAACCGGTTTTTCATCAAGTACTACTATGATTTCAAAGAGGCCAGCGGCTACAGCAAGCTTGAGATCAGCCAGAAACGCGAGGCCCTGGAAAATGTCCTCATCCCCTACCGGGTGCAGGAAAACGAGGAACTCGTCTTGCAGAATGGCTTCAGCGAATGCGAGATCTTTTTCAAGTGGTACAACTTCTGCGGCTATATCATTCGTAAGGTGGCGAAATGAGACTGAGCAATCCCTTTATGGTCGGGGCCGGAAACTTTTTCTTCCGCTACCGGGCCTATATGTTCCCGGTCATCTTTATTGTCATGCTCTTTGTGTTCAGGCCGCAGGTGATCGTCAACGAGACCGTCACCATCTGGTTGACCAATCTGGGTTTGGCCGTGACCTTGCTCGGCGAGGGCTTGCGTTTCTTTACCATTGGCTTTGACTACATCGAACGGGGCGGTAAAGATGGCAAGGTCAACGCCAGCCGTTTGGTGACCGGCGGCATCTACAACCATGTCCGCAATCCCATGTATCTTGGCAACATCCTGATTGCCATCGGCATCGGTCTGTATGGCGGCGCACCCTTGGCTTTTGTCACGGTGCTGCCGTTTTTCGTCTTCTTCTACTATGCGATTATGGCCACTGAGGAGAAGTTTTTGCAGGGAAAATTCGGGGAGGAATACGAAGCTTTCTGTCGCAGGACGTGCCGGTTGTGGCCGTCGTTTGCCAATATCGGCCAGACCCTGTCCGGGTTCAACTTTCATTGGTGGCGCGCCGCGATCAAAGACAGCGGCACCGCCTTCTGGACCTTTGTCGCCCTGGCGCTGATTCCGTTGTGGCGGGAGTATTTTCTCCATGGCACCACGGTCAGCGAATCGGCCTATGCTCCATATGCTGCGGGCATTGTGCTCGTGCTGTTCCCCATCTATATCGGCCTGCGCATTCTCAAGAAAAAAGGCACCATCGACATCTCGTCCTAAGGCTGGGCAAGGCCAGGTCTGCTGCGTCCATGCCTATTCATCGTAGAGTTCGGGTGTGTGCCGGATAATCTGGGCATCGACCAGATAGATGACATCCTCGGCGATGTTGGTTGCGTGGTCGGCAATCCTTTCCAGATGCCGCCCCACGGAGAGGACATGCAGCAGGTTGTTCACATGCTCGGTATCGGTGGTGAGCATCCCCTTGAGTTGGGTGTACATCTCCCGATTCATGGCGTCCATGGTGTCGTCCGCTGCCCGGATCTGGTGGGCTAGGCGCACATCATGGTTGATCAGGGCGTCAATGCTTTCCGTGACCATCTTTTCGGCCAGATTGACCATGGCCGTCAGGTCAAAGGGGATCTCAAACTGCTCTTGCCCGGCAAGGAATAACCCCCGTTCTGCGATGTTCACCGCCAGATCTCCGATCCGTTCCAGATCGCTGTTGATTTTCAGCGCCGCCACGATAAAGCGCAGGTCGATGGCCACCGGCTGATACAGAGCGAGAATCTTCAGGCAATCCTCCTCAATGTCCACCTCCATGTCGTCAACGTCCCGATCCCCCTTGATCACCGCATTTGCCTTGCCCGGATCACGGTTGATCACGGAAAGCGTGGCTTGATAGACCCGGTCTTCCACGGCTTCGCCCATGGCGATGATTTTTGCCTTCAGTTTGTCGATGTCGTGCTGCATGTGTTTTGCCATGATCGTTACTCCCTTTTCATCCGAAGCGGCCGGTTATGTAATCTTCTGTCTGTTTCTGCCGCGGATTGGTAAAGATTTTCGGGGTTGCATCACATTCGATCAGGCGCCCTTCATAGAAAAAAGCGGTGTAGTCGGAAACCCGGGCGGCCTGCTGCATGTTGTGGGTGACGATGACAATGGTGTAGTTGGTGCGCAACTCGCCGATCAGATCCTCGATCCGCGTGGTTGATTTTGGGTCAAGGGCTGAGGCGGGTTCATCCATGAGCAGGATCTTGGGCCCGACCGCCAGGGCTCTGGCGATGCAGAGTCTTTGCTGCTGGCCGCCTGAGAGTCCCATGGCATTGGCCTGCAACCGGTCCTTGACCTCGTCCCAGATGGCAGCCTGTTGCAGGCTTTGTTCCACGATCTCCGTCAACCGTTTCTGGTTTTTTTCCCCGTGAATCCTGGGTCCGTAGGCAACATTGTCGAAAATGGACTTGGGGAAGGGGTTTGATTTCTGGAACACCATCCCCACCTCCTTGCGCAGTTCCACGACATCGGTGCCTGGCGCATAAATATCTTTTTGGTTGATGGAGATCTCCCCCTCCACCCGGCTGTGGGGGATGGTGTCGTTCATCCGGTTCAGGCATCTGAGAAAGGTGGATTTGCCGCAACCGGATGGGCCGATCAGGGCCGTGACGTGCTTGGCCGGGATCAGCAGGGAGATGTCGAAAAGCGCCTGAGTTGGGCCATAGAAAAAATTGACCTGGTTGGTGGTGATGACCATCTCCAGGTCCTTGGGATAATTGGGGTAAAGAGACTGTTCTACCATCGGAATTTTTTCCTGAAATGGGTTCGGATGAGTATGGCGCCAAGGCTTAAGCCCAAGACGAGCAGAAGAAGAACCAGGGCGGTGCCGTATTGCATATGTCTGATCTTGTCCGCTTCCGGATGCTGGGTGGCAAGGATGTAGAGATGGTAGGGTAGGGCCATGACCTGATCAAAAATAGAGTTGGGCAGTCGGGGAAGATAAAAAGCGGCCACCGTCAGGAGGATGGGCGCGGTTTCCCCGGCGGCCCGGCCAATGCCCAGGATCGAACCGGTTATCATGCCGGACATGGAATAGGGCAGGATGTTGGTGCGGATCATCTCCCACTTGGTGGCTCCCAGCGCCAGGCTGGCGTCGCGGAATCCCTTGGGGACCGCGCGCAGCGATTCCTCACTGGCCACGATAATGGTGGGCAGGACCATGCAGGCCAGGGTCAGGCTGCCTGCCAGGATCGAAGGGCCAAAGCCGCAGAAGAGCACAAAGATGCCAAGGCCGAACAGGCCAAAGACGATGGAAGGCACCCCGGCCAGGGTGACAATGGCCAACCGGATCAGGGTGTTGAATTTGTTCTGCTCCGCATATTCGGCAAGATAGATCGCCCCGCCGATGCCAAGAGGCAGGGAAACGGCGATGGTGCCCACCACCAGAGACAGGGTGCCGACAATGGCCGGGAAAATGCCACCCGCCGCCCCGCTTCTTCGCGGGAAACCGCTGATAAACTGCCAGTTCAGGGCTGGCGCCCCGTTTCGGATAATATCAAATAGAATATAGCCGATCACCAGAACAATGGCGTAGGTGATGAGTCGTAGGGCAAAAAGAATCAATTTTTCTGTAGAGTTGTTCATCATTTCATCATGCCGTATTTTTTCAGCACGCGCTGGGCAACGATGTTGAGGAAAAAGGTGATGCCCAGCAGGATGATGCCTATCCAGAAAAGCGCCTGATAATGGACGCTGCCAAAGGGCACCTCGCCCATTTCCGCGGCGATGGTGGCGGTCATAGTCCGCACCGAGGACAGAGGCGAAAATGTGAGGATGGCCGAATTGCCGGTGACCATCAGCACGGCCATGGTTTCTCCGATAACCCTGCCGATACCGAGCATCACCGCCGCCACGATTCCTGGTAAGGCTGCGGGCAAGGTAACCCGGAAGATGGTTTGCAGGTGGCTGGCGCCCAAGGCCAGGGAGGCGTTTTTCAGGGCGTAGGGCACGCTGACCAGGGCATCTTCCGATAGGGAGATGATGGTGGGGATGGCCATCAGCGAAAGGAGCAGGGCGCCGGTCAGGGCGGTGAGACCCGTGCTGAGGCCAAAAATCGTTTTGATGAGGGGCGCCACCACCAGCAGGCCGAAAAAGCCCAGAACCACAGAGGGGATGCTGGCCAGGATTTCAATGAACGGCTTGAGGAACTCCCGCTCGGTGGGATGGGCGATCTCCGCGATGTAGATGGACACCAGCACGGAAATGGGTACCGTGACCAGCATGGCCAGGGCGGTTACCAGGGCGGAGCCGGAAAGCAGCGGGCCAACGCCGAAATGTTCTTCTTGAAAGGAAACCGGGATCCACTGGCTGTCCATGAGCTTTCCCAGGCCGGGATTGAGCGCAAACGGACCGGCCTCCCGGAACAAAAATAGGAAGATCAGGCAAACGACAAGGACGCTGGTCGATGCGGCGCCGACCAACAGCAGCCGCATCAACTTGTCGGTTATGAGGAGCTTACGAGACCGGGACATATCCCGTTTCTCGCACTATCTTCTGTCCTGCCGGACTCAGGCAGAAATCGATGAACTGTTTTGCCGTGTCTTTGGGCGCGCCGTTGGTGTAGAAGAAAAGCGGCCGGGAAACAGGGTATGCACCGGAACGGACAGTTTCTTCGCTGGGAGCCACCGGGCTTGGCTGATCCTTGCCCTGTATGCCAAGGGTTTTCGCCTTACCCTTTGCTTCGGCGGCAAAGCCCAAGCCCACATAAGCGATGGCTCCGCGATCTGCGGCTACGGCCTGCACCAGCGCTGAGGTGCCGGGGAGCAACCGGGCTGAGGAGCTGAAATCCTCCTTGTTTAAGACATGCTCTTGGAAGAAAACAAAGGTGCCGGAACTGGACTCGCGGGATAGCAGGAGGATGGGGGTGTCAGCACCGCCGACCTCCTTCCAGTTGGTCACCTTACCCGTGTAGATCAGGCGCAGCTGATCAAGGGTCAGGCTGTTCACCGGGTTTTCAGGATGCACGATCAGGGCGATGCCGTCGCGGGCCACCGGGATTTCCACGGGGGAAATCTTGTTTGCCTCTGCTTCTTTCTGTTCCTTTTCCTTCATGCCTCTGGAGGCTGCGCAGATATTGGTGGTCCCGTTGATCAGGGCGGCGATACCGGTGCCGGAGCCGCCTCCGGTCACGGAGATGTCAACAGCGGCATTGGTTTTCATGAATTCTTCCGTCCAGGAGCTGACAAGATGGACCATGGTGTCGGAACCCTTGATGGAAAGGGTTTGGACAGGCGCGGATTGTTGCTTGGGGCCGGAATCGCAGCCGGTTATCGCGGTTACGAGCAGTACGCTTAGAGCCAGGGCAACTTTTTTCATGATCTCCTCCGTGTGCGGTGGGTACAGTGGTTGGTGAAATCCCCAACAGGGGAAAAACGATGTGGGTCGTGTAGCTGTCGTTGAGTTTACATGAGCCGGACGAATCAATCCCTGCACAGCCCGATACCAGAAATCCAGGGTATTTGCCACTGTAAAATTATACCCAAGATTGGCTTGCGTGCCTGTAAAAAAAGAGCGATAGCCATTGGCTAGTGGAAATGCAGATGTTCAGTACTACCGCTTCGCTGTTATCGGCAGATGTGGGGGATATAAGGACAGCGAACAACAGTGAGCCGATGTGAGTAGACAATGGTCGCGCGAGCATAGCGAGAGATGTAATGCGGGTGAATAGCTAAAAATTACCCGGTGCGGTCCACATGGCAGAGGGTGGCAATGATGATCAGGGTGCCGGCCAGCAGCCAGCCAGGCCCGAAAAGCCACAGGGCCAGAGGGACGGACAGGTAATAGCCCCGCATTCCCAGGGTGTAGTGGGCGGCACCGTACTGGATTGTTTCGACCACCGAGGCAAGTGCCGAGGAATCCGAATCTGAGGGGGCATTGATCATGAAGCCCAGATGGTTGTAATAGCGGATGGCCATGGTGAAATTGAAGAAAGTGAAGAAGAAATCCACCGAGAGGATGAGCATCTTGATCTGGTGCAGGCTCTCTATTCTTTTGCCCAGGAAGCTGAACATCTGCATGCTGGCCTCGGTCGTCGGGTGACCTGGAGTCAGGACGATATTGAGCAGGGCCAGGGCGATGAGGATGGCTGTGGAGGCGAGAAAGCTTGCGGCCATGGTCCAGTTGCGCAGGGTCTGCACGGCCAGGATGTCCCGCTGGTTTACCATCATTTCTCGGACCCAGGCCGCCCTGGTTGCGGCGTTGCGGGCATAGATCGTTGCCTCCGGGAAACGGCCTTTCATGGCCAGCAACCCCAGATGATAGACGAGTAACAGCAGAAAGGCCACCGCCGTAAACGGGCTTATTTCAAGGGGCAGAAAGGTCAATGGTTTTCCCCGCTGATCTGGCTTGTTGCATCGGGCACATGACGGTGTGCGCGGAGCATGAAGTAGAGGACCGGCACCGCCATGCGGCTGATCAGCAGCGAGGCGATCTCCCCGAACATCAGCGAGATGGCCAGCCCCTGGAAGATCGGGTCGGCCAGGATTACCGAGGCCCCCACCACCACGGCCAAGGCGGTGAGGAGCATGGGCCTAAAGCGGATGGCACCTGCTTCCACCACCGCTTCCTTGAGCGGCAGGCCGTGGCTGATGCGCAGCTCGATGAAATCCACGAGGATAATGGAGTTGCGCACCACGATTCCAGCTCCGGCCATGAAGCCGATCATGGAGGTGGCGGTGAAGAAGGCGCCGAAGGCCCAGTGGGCCGGGAGAATGCCGATCAGCGAAAAGGGGATGGCTGCCATCACTACGAGCGGTACGGTGTAGTCCTTGAACCAGCCCACCATGAGCATGTAGATGAGGATCATCACCGCGCAGAAGGCGAACCCCAAGTCACGGAAGCCTTTCAGGGTGATGTGCCACTCGCCGTCCCACTTGATTGCCGGTTCCAGCTCGGAAAAGGGTTGCTTGAGATTGTAGATCGTGATCGCTTTTTGCTCGCCGCCGTATTCCCGGCCATCGAGTTCGGCAAGTTTTTTATTCAGGGCGATGATGGCATAGGCCGGGCTTTCCGCCGCCCCGGCCACGTCGCCCGTCACATAGATAACCGGCCGCAGGTTTTTGCGGTAAATCGGCTGATCAATGGGCGCCTCGGTTACCGTGACCAGCTCCCGCAGGGGCACTAAAGGTCCGGCCGAATTCAGGCCGGAGCGGAGTTGGATGTTCAGGATGTTCTCAACCCGTGCCCGTTGCGCGCGGGGCAACTCCAGCACGATGCTGATCCCCTCCTTGTCAGCGGGCAGGTGGAACAGGCCGATGGGCAACCCCTTAACTGCGAGATCAACGGTTTGGGTGATCTCGCCTTCGGAGATGCCGTTGAGGGCAGCCTTTTCCTTGTCCACCGCGATGATGGTCTTGAGTCGCTCCGCCTCCCGGTACCAATCCACATCGACAACCCCTTCCGTGGCGGCGAAGAGTTCCTTGACCTTGCTGGCCAGCTTCAGCCGCTGACCGTCGGTTTGCCCGTAAATCTCGGCGACCAGGGTTTGCAGTACCGGCGGTCCCGGCGGCACCTCGGCCACGGCCACGGTGGCGCCATATTTTTCAGCAATGGCCGCGACCTTGGGGCGGATGCGTTTGGCGATCTCGTGGCTCTGGGCCTTGCGGTCGCCCTTGGGCAGCAGGTTGATCTGAATGTCCGCCTGGTTGGCGCTGTTACGCAGGTAGTAATGGCGGACCAACCCGTTGAAATTGTAGGGCGCGGCAGCCCCGGCGTACACCTGATAGTTGACCACTTCCGGTTCCTGGCCGATGGCTGCAGCCATCTCCCTGGCCGCCTGGGTGGTTGCTTCCAGGGTCGCCCCTTCGGGCAGTTTCAGGATGATCTGGAACTCGCTCTTGTTGTCAAAGGGCAGCATCTTGACCTTGACCAGCCCGAAATAGACCATGGCACAAGAGCCAAGGAGCAGCCCGACAATGGAGAGAAAAAAGATCAGCCGCCAGCGGGCCTGGTTAAGGAGCGGGTCCATGATCTGGTGGTAGAGACGGGTAAAGAAGTCATCCGGGACCTGGCCGTGGTCGTCATCCTGCTCCGCCTCCTCCTCTGCGTCGATGGGGCATTCCGATGGAGGGCAGTTTTTTCTCAGTACCCTGACGGCGGCCCAAGGCGTAACGGTGAAGGCGATGATCAAAGAAAAGATCATTGCGGCGGAGGAACCGATGGGGATTGGCCGCATGTAGGGCCCCATCAGCCCGCCGACAAAGGCCATGGGCAAAATGGCGGCAATTACTGCCAAGGTGGCGAGGATGGTTGGGTTGCCCACCTCGTTTACCGCCTCAATGGCGATGGCGAGCACTGATTTCTTGGCGTTTTTCGGCAACCGGAGGTGGCGGACGATGTTTTCCACCACTACGATGGCGTCGTCCACCAAGATGCCGATGGAAAAGATCAGGGCGAACAGGGTGATGCGATTCAGGGTGTAGCCATACAGGTAGAAGAGCAGCAGGGTCAGGGCCAGGGTCGAGGGGATGGCGAGGATGACGATAATCGACTCCCTCCAGCCCAGAAAGAAGAGGATGAGCAGGGTTACGCCGAACACGGCGATAGCCATGTGCAGCAGGAGTTCGTTGGATTTTTCCGCCGCGGTTTCGCCGTAATTCCTGGTCACGCTTACGGTGACGTCGCGGGGGATCAGGGTGCCCTTGAGGGTTTCGACCTTGGCCAGCACCGCTTCCACCACCTGTACGGCGTTTGCCCCCGGCCGTTTGGCCAGCGAGAGGGTGACGGCCGCCTCTTCCGGTTGCCCTTTTCCCTGGCCGAAGAGGACATAGTTGGTCACCTCTTCCGGGCCGTCGACCACGCTGGCCACCTCGTCGAGATACACCGGCCTGTTGGAGTAAACGCCGACCACGATGCGGCCGATTTCTTTGGCCGAGGCAAGAAACTGGCCGGTTTGCAGGAGGATTTCTTTGTTCAGGGATTGCAGGGTGCCGGAATACGATTGCAGGTTGCTCTGTTGGAGCCTGGGGATGATCTCCGTCGCGGTCAGCCGACGGGCGGCAAGCTTGGCGGGGTCGAAGAGCACCCGCACCTGTCGGCGGGCACCCCCGATGAGTTTGGTCTCTGCCACCTCGGGGATGTTTTTGACTGCGTCGTCAAGCTGGGAGGCGAGACGCCGGAGAGTGTAGTGGTCATAGTGGGGACTGTGCAGGGTCAGGGCGAGCACCGGCACGTCGTCGATGGTATGCGGCTTGACCAGCGGCGGATAAACGCCATGGGGGATGCGGTCGAAATTGGTGGCCAGCTTCTGGTTGAGACGGACAATGGCTTCTTCCATCTTTTCGCCCACGTAGAAACGGGCGACGAGCAGGCACTGACCCGGCATGGAGGTGGTATAGATGTATTCCACCCCGGGCAGTTCGTAGAGGAGTTTCTCCATGGGGATGGAAACCCGTTCTTCCACTTCCTTGGGGGTGGCGCCGGGCATGACGACCATGACGTCGATCATCGGCACCTTGATCTGCGGTTCTTCCTCCCTTGGCAGCATGATAACCGCCATGACTCCGAGGAGCAGGGAGGCGATGATCATGATAGGGGTCAACCGGGATTCAACGAAAATCGAGGCAAGCCTGCCGGCGAAACCTTTTTGTTTGCTGGGGGGATGGTTCATCACTGCACGCTGCGCACGGGTTGGCCATCAGCAAGCCGCTCGCCGCCCTGGATCACGACCTGCTCTCCTCCGTTGAGGCCGGCAAGAATCTCCACCTGGCCATCTCGGTGTTCGCCGCTGCGCACCAGGCGCAAATGGGCGATACCGTTTTCAGTCACAAAGATGCGCTCCATCTGGCCGAAGCGCAGCAGCGCTGTTTCCGGCACTAGGACGGTGTTGACCCCAGCGGAGCCAGGAAGGGTCACCCGTGCATACTGCCCCGGCCGCAAGGTGGCGCCGTCATCGATCTGGATCTTTATTTGGGCGGTTCGCGATATGGTATCCGCCGCCGGGCTGATTTCGGTAACGGTTCCTGTTTTGGAAAACTCAGCGGACGGGACGCTTACCGCAAGCGTATCCCCTTTTTTGATTTTCAGGGCCAAACCCTCTGGAACCGCGGCAACAACTTGCAATTGCTCGGTGTTTTCTACGACCAGGAGAGGCATTCCGGGGGTGGCCAGATCACCGGCGTTGGCCATTTTTTGGGAGATGATTCCGGCAAAGGGGGCGGTGATCTGGGTGTAGCTGCGCATGGCCCTGGCCTCATGTGCGCCAGCTTCCGCCACCCGATAGGCCTCTTCCAGGGATTTGACCGTCTCTCTGGTGGACGCATCTTTTTCCAGCAGCCGCTTTTCGCGTTCGAAATTCCGTTGTGCCTGGGCGAGTTGCGTCTCGGCCTGGGACAGCCGGGCCGCAATTTCTCCGGCGCTGATCCTTACCAGAAGCGCGCCTTTTTTTACCGCCAAACCCAGAGATACCGGCATCTCCTCGATGGGTCCGGCTATCTTGGCGGCGATGGTCGCCCTCTGCACCGATTCAACGGCGCCCGCCACCTCGTTTTGTCGCTGGGCCGTTTGGTCGGCCACGGTGATCACCCGCACCTCCGCAGTGGGAAGGGGTTGCCCGCTTCCGCCGTGCTGGGCGGAGTCTTTGCAACCGGCGGTGCCGAGGAGCAAACACAAGAGAAATGTGGAAGAAAGAAGCTGGTGCGACATGGATTTCTTTTCCTGTTTCATGGCTTATTTTTGAGCGTCGTTTTTATCAGGTTGGGGGTCGGTCGATGCCTCTGGGAACTGTGGCAACCCCAAGGCGCGCCGCAAATCGGCAACGGCAATGTGTTGGGAGGTTTCCGCCACGATGCGCCGCACCTGGGCGTCGGTCAGCCGGTTTTCCACCCCGAGCAGATCCGCGGAGAGCAGCTTTCCTTCTGTGAACCGGAGTCGGTTGATGCGGGCGCTTTCCTGGGCTTGGGCCACGCTTTTTTCGGTAACCTCTAAACGCTCCTTCGCTTCTTGTACGGCAAACTCCGCCTGTTTCACTTCAAGGATGATGGCCAGCTCGGTTTTACGTTTGCGTTCCTGTGCCTCGGCAAGCAGGGCGGAAGCCTTGGCAATCTCGGCACTGGTCCTCCCCCCCTCGGAAAGATTGAACTGCAATTTTACCCCAGCCTGCCACGAGTCGCCGGAGCCGTCGGTGACGTAACCTTTGTCCGCATCGTATCCGGCATATCCTTCTAGGGTTGGGTAATAGCCGCCCTGAGCCTGTCGGACCCGGGCTTTGGCCGCCAGGATCAGGGCCTCCATGCTTTTTAGTTCAGGCCGCTGGTCATGGCCGGTGATCTGCGGAATCTCCTGGGCGCAGCCCTGGGCCGCGTCGAGGACCACCTGGCCATCGTCAAGCCCAAGCAGGCTGAGGAATATCCTGCGGCTTACCGCAAGGGTGTGTCGGGCCTGGCTCAGATTTTCTTGCGCCTTGGACTGTTGCACTTCCAGATCGAGGAGATCGGACTTCAGCAGAACCCCTTCCTGATACCGGTCCTGTGCCACAGCCAGGGAAGCGGTAATCGCCTCCACCGCCGATTGCTGGGCTTTGACCAGCTCCTCCGCCTGGATGATGAGTTGAAAGGTTCGGACCACCTCAAAGGTAAGTTGAGCCTGCACCGCAGCCAGCTCCATGTGTGAGGAAACCGCCTGGGCCTCGGCGGCTTTCAGTCCGGCCAGGTCGCGGCCGCCGTTGAAAAACCGGTAGCCAAGCCGGACCCCCATATTCAGGGTATCGGTGCGACCGGGGTGGTTGAAGTCGATGGCGTTGTTGAAGGCCCCCTGATTCAGGATATTGCCGAAGGAGTACATGGGATTATTGGTCTGGTCGTATCGGGAGTTCAGATCAAGCCTCGGGTAAAATGAGGATTTCTCCATGGTGATGGCGGCCTGGGCTGCCTCGATTCGATTCCGACCCATCTGGCTGTCCGGGTTGTTTTTGACGGCAAAACGCACCGCATTGCGGAGGGTCCATACCTCGGGCGGTGCTGTGGCATCATTGATCTCGGCTGCCTGGGAAAAAACGGCCATGAGCAGGAGGCCGAGGCAAAGGAGGCTGATCCTGCGCATGGAAGCAAGAAAACAGTCGGTATTTCCGGGGGGTGTTGTTCGTTGGCGCATGGTCCGGGGTCTCTTTTTAAAAAGTCATTTGTGACAGGAGGCGAGTTTGGAGTATGTTTAGTATTTAATTATATAGTTACAAATTGAATTATCTGCCACAAATTTTTTCGTTTGAGCACGGTCACGGTAGAAAAGCGCTCTTTGTGGCGCTGTGGGGCTGCATGTATTATATCATAGGGGAACGGCTGGAGGGCAAGGAGATTTCTCCGGAAAAAAGTCGGCGAAAAATAGCGCTATCCCTGTTGCTTCCTTGGGCCTATCGTGGGATGGGTCTTTCGGATGGCGGATAGTTTAGAACCATCTCTTCTTTTTGAAATAGATCAGCATGCAGATGGCTGTTCCCGCCATCAGCGACAGGGCGAAGGGGTAGCCGAAATACCAGTTGAGTTCCGGCATGTTGAGGGGGCTCTGGCTGGTGTTGAAATTCATGCCGTACAGCCCGGCGATGAAGGTGAGGGGAATGAAGATCACCGCGAAGATGGTCAGCACCTTCATGACTTCATTCATCCGGTTGCTCACCGAGGAGAGGTAGATGTCGATCATGCCCGAGATGATGTCTCGAAAGGTTTCCACCGTGTCAAGCACCTGGATGGTATGGTCGTAGAGATCCTTGAGATAGACCCGGATCGATTCCCCCATGAATGCGGTTTCATCCCGTTGCAACCCATTGATGACTTCCCGCAGCGGCCAGACCGATTTGCGGAGCAGGATCATCTCCCGTTTCAGGGAGTGGATAGTCTGGAGGGTTTCCGGGGAAGGATTGGCAATCAGCTCCTCCTCCAACTCTTCGACCTCCTCACCGATTTTTTCCAGCACGGAAAAGAAATTGTCCACCACCCTGTCGAGCAGGGCGTACAACAGATAGTCGACTCCCATTTTCCGGGTGCGTCCCTTGTTGTTCTGGATGCGGGCCAGGATATCGTTGAAAATGGTGTCGTCTTTTTCATGAAAAGAGAGCAGGTAGTGGGAACCAAGCACGAAGCTGATTTGCTCCATGCTCATCTCTCTGGTGGCATCGTCATACTTGATCAGGTTGAGGACCAGGAACAGATAGTCCTCATAGTGATCAATCTTCGGACGCTGGCCAGTATGGAGAATATCCTCGATGGTCAGGGGGTGCAGGCCGAAACTGAGGCAGAACTTGTCCACCGCTGCGGCATCGTGCAGGCCGTGGACCCTGATCCAGGTGTTGCTGGGGGTTTCTTTCAGCAGATGGAATTCGTCAAGCCGGACCGGGGTGCTGAGGGAAAGGTTCTCGGTATCGTAATCGACCATGTCCAGGCCGAATTTTTCCGTGACTTGTTCGCCGATGAATACGGGGCTGCCCGGAGAAAGCCCGGCTTTTCGCGAGGTGGTTTTAACAAGCTTCAGCATGTCTGTTCCCGCTCATGGAGGATGATTTTTCGGGGGCGGACTGTGTAAAGACAAGCCCGCTGTTTGCCGGGACAGGATACCATATCCGTTTGTCTTCCGTGAAGTTGATTGTCCGTAGTGCGGGAATATTTTTATGGAGTTTGAAAACAGGGAAGAATTTTTCAAAAAGGTGCTATGGAAACCAGGCCTGATATGCGAGGATAAAAGTAAATGGAGGCGCGGGGAAGATTCCCAGACAGAGACAAGGGAAGAGATGGGGATGAAACAGCCAGGCCCGCAGTATCTGAAAACCATGGTCGAGACGGCAAGCCCGGTGCGCAACATTATCGCGCTGTACGAGAAATGCCTGCTTCACTTGGGGGATGCGCGAAAAAGTCTGGACGCCGGGGACATTGCCCACAAGGTGGAAAGCCTGCGTAAGGCCATGGATATTCTCTTTTACCTGGACAGCGCCCTTGACGCCACCGCGCCGGAAGCCGCGCAGCCGTTGCACCACAGCTACCAGATGATCCTGGCCCAGTTGAGTTTGGCCAACAGCGAAAATTCTCAGGAATCCCTGCGGATGGCCGAGAAATGGCTGGCTGGCCTGCTGGCGGCGTGGCAGGGGATTGTGCCTGGCAGCAAAAAACAGGGTTGAGTGGAACCAAATTTTTGAAAACTGCCAGCCAGAGATGGGATAGTATGGTAAGCTGAGGATGCAAGCCGTAGAAGATTGCCATCCATCCGTAAGAAAAAATATTACCCCCATCGAGATCATGACACTATCCCTTCCCTCCTGGTTGACCCTTCCTGTTCTGGTTTTTCTCTACCGGCCCCTGACCAAATTTTTCCCGAAAATAGACAAGGATGCCTATGTCCGTAAGGTCGTGACGGCGGGGAACCGCTTTTTTAGGACAAGGTTTGTCCGCACGCCCTATGCCGAACGGATGCTTTTTTTGCCTTACTGCTTGCGGGCCGAAGGTTGCGCCACGGTCATTGACCAGGAAAAGGGGTTGTTGTGTCAGGACGATTGCTGCGTGCCCTGTCGTTTGCGGGAGATGCGGGAGATGGCCTTGGTCTTGGGCTACCGGGATGTTTGCGTGGTGGTGAGCGGCAAGCTGCACAAGAAAGATGGGGTGCTGCGTAGCCGGGATTTCTTGGTACGCCAGATCGGGCAGCTTCAGCCGCGTGCGGTGCTGGGCTGCCTGTGTACCCGTGACTTGCGGGAGAAGTACCTGCGTTCCGCCAATGTTTCGCCCGAGGGCTCTTTGGGTGGGCATGGTCTCAAGGTGATTCCCCAGGTGTGCCTGCTTGCGGACTGCAACTGTCGGCAGAGCTCCGTGGACTGGCAGGAGCTTGAGTCGCTCATCCGGGCTAAGGACTGAAAAAACGGCTTGCCCTGTCGGCTGGGTTATGCCGGTTGCTTCACGAAAAGATGCACATCCTGCTGGGGAAATGGGAAGCTGATTCCCTCCTTGTCAAACTCGTTCTTGATTTTTTCCGTAAGCTCAAAACGCACGTCCCAATAATCCGGGGTATTCACCCAGGGCCGCACCGCCAGGTTGATGCTGGTGGCGCCCAGTTCGAGCACGGCGATGGCCGGGGCCGGCTCCGCCAGGATACGGTTGTCTTCCTTGAGCAGGCGGGTGAGGGTTACCCTCGCCTTGGCAATGTCATCCCCGTAGCCGATGCTGACCAGCAGATCGATGCGGCGGGTGGGATTGGCGGTGATGTTGGTGATGATGTTGCCCATGATGGAGCTGTTTGGGATCAGAACTTTTTGGTTGTCCGGGGTGGCCAGCTCGGTGTTGAAGACGGAGATCGCCTTTACCGTGCCGCTCACCCCTCCGGCCGTTACCTGGTCGCCCACCTTGAAGGGGCGGAAGAGGATGAGCATGACCCCAGCTGAGAAATGGCCGAGGGAGTCTTTCAGAGCCAAGCCGATGGCCAGCCCCGCCGCGCCGATCACGGTGAGAAACGAGGCGGTATTGATCCCCAACTGGCTTAGGGCGGTGATGATTACTGCGGCCAGCAGGGCGTAATAGGTGATGTTTTTCAAGAAGCTGACCAGGGTGGCCTCGGTTTTGTTTTTTTCGAGCACCGTGGCAAAGAGATTGGTTGCCCGGTGTGCCAGCCATTTCCCGATCAGCAGGATGAGGATCGCGGCAACCAACCGGAGGGAAAAGTCGGTGAGCCAAAGCCAGAGGGTGTGGGTGGAAAGGTCCATGGTGTGCCTCGCAGAGGGGGAGGGGTTGCTGATGCGCAATGCCGACTGAGGATGAGCCTCGGACCGAACATCCTGTCTTGTAATCCGGAAACCGGGAAAAAGTCAAAAGCAAAAGAAATTCTGTGGCCCAAGATTCGTATCCGGCATTCGCTCTGCTCATCTCAGCGAAAGTCAGCTACCCATCTGCTGCTCCAGTTGGGCCATGCATTCAGCCATTGCACCAATGAGTTCCCGTTGGTCGAATAGCAAGCCCTCTCCACGCAAAAATAAAGCCAAATCTTCTAAGTCTTTTGTTTGCAATGCGTTTTTCCGAAATTCGTGGTTCTCTCTTAATTTTACAACAAAGTTACGTGCATCATCCAATGACATAATTTCTCCTTTTTGGTCGCGGCGACAAACGTCACCTGTTTATGTTTTTAGGCTGTCGGTTATAGGTGGCTCAATATCTCTGTAGTTGATACAACATTGGCGTAAGCAAATTTCAGCGCCGCCATATATGCGGCGTGGACCCACTCGGCAGGGACGGTTATCCCGTTAAATTCCTGGGCGCATGTGGCACATGCATCGTGCGCAAGGGTACACTGGAAGCCAAAATCTGCAGCAGCGCGGACTGCGGCATCGACACACATATGGCTCATTGCCCCGCAAATAACGACACTCTCGACCCCAGCCTGCTTAAGTCCTTGCAATAATCCGGTGCCCAGGAAGCAGTTAACGGCATTCTTCACTATCACCTTGTCTTGCGCGATGGGTAAAATGCTTTGATGAAGTTCTGCCCCATGGGTGTTCGGAATAAAAAAAGGCGCGCCTGGGATATTGAATAGGTGCTGCACGATAAAGGTTGGCGCCTGCAATACCCGGAACTTCTCCAGCAAAGCCAGGCAATTTCGGGCTGCGGCGTCCATGCCGTCAAGCGGCATGCGTCCTCCGGGGAAATAGTCGTTTTGGATGTCAATTACAATAAGCGCGGTTTTCATGGCGCTTCCTCCTTTTTGGGAAAGTGTTGCGGCAATATTGCCGAAAATCATGTGGCCACGGTAACGGAAATATGACACACTCGAAAGTGGCGGTAATGACATAATCAGGGGCAAAAGCGACAAAATGCACATTGGAATTTTAGCATACCCCGGCGTCATGCGTTCGGCGCTCCACGGCATTGAGGAAATGTTGCGGGTGGCTGTCGAACGGCATGGCGCGGCCATTACCAGCGTGATCCAGGTTGTGCCCGAAGCCCTGCCGGACCGACCGTTTCATCTGTTGTTCATTCCGCCTTCCTTAGAGCCGTCGCCCCCTCTCCCTTCTGCTGTTTTGCTTTCCTGGTTGCGGGCGCAGCACGGAGAGGGTTGCATCCTTGCGTCTGCTTGTGCCGGAATCTTCATCTTGGCCCCCACCGGTTTACTGGACGGCAAGACGGCCACAACCCACTGGCTGCTGACAGAATGGTGCAAAAGAGAGTTTCCCGCTGTCAATTTTCAGCCGGAGCTGCTGTTGATTGACGAGGGCGATATCGTAACGGCCGGCGGTGTATCCGCCTGGATGGATCTAACGCTGGCCTTGGTTGGCCGTTTTTTCGGCGGCGCGACCGCGATCGCCCTTGGGAAATACTTCCTGTTGGATGCCGGATCGCGCCAGCAATCCTATTTTTGATCACAAGGATGGTCTCGTTCTGGCCGTCCAGTATAAGCTTGAACAGCATTTTGCCCTGCCGCTTTCGGTGGCGGCCATGGCGGCGTGGGTGCATGTGAGCCCGCGGACATTGCAGCGGCGGTTTCAGGCCGCAACGGGCGAGTCCCCCATCCGGTATTTGCAGAAGTTGAGGCTGGGTAAGGCGCAGGAGAAGCTGGAAAACAGTCGGCTTTCCCTGGAGGAAATTGTTATTGATGTCGGCTACGAGGATATATCGTCTTTTCGCAGGCTGTTCCACCAGCAATATGGACTTTCTCCCTCCAGGTACCGACAACGTTTTTCCTTTCCGCAGACAAAAGAGAGGTCGGAGTAACATGAGGAACCACTGGCTGGATGAGCTGGTTTGAAAAAAAATGGTTTTTGTCAAGATGGAGCGGGACATCGCCAAAAGACAGGGCGCGCGGTATAATCACAAAAAAGGCCTCTCGGTCCGCGCATTATCAATGGGATAAGGAGTTGGACCGGGTCCAATATCCCTGGCTTTTTTTGCAGGACGCCAAATGGGCAGCGGCCCCTGAGCGTCTTGAAATTGCCCAGGGCTTCAGTCGGTTCCCTGGTAAGGAGGAATTGTCATGGAACTGTACGCAATCAAGCCCTACCTCTACTGGGCCGGGGTTGTCTTTTTTCTGCTCTGCGAGCAGGTCTTCTTCTACCGGGCGCCCACCGTGGCCCGCACCCGACGCTGGCTCGCCAACCTGCCGCTGTCCATTATGAACGGCACGATCTATCATCTGCTGTACACCAGCGCCATCGTCGCTCTGATTCTCGCCGCACAGGAGAGGAATCTCGGCCTGCTCAACGCCTGGCCCATGCCCGAGTGGCTGAAGATTGCCGCTGGCATCCTGATCCTGGATTTTTTCATCTATCTCTGGCATCTGCTCACCCATGCCCTGCCATTCCTCTGGCGGTTTCACCGGGTCCACCACAGCGATTTGAACATGGATGTGACCACGGCCAACCGTTTTCATCTAGGCGAGTTTCTTTTCACCGGCCTGATCAGGCTGGCAGTGATCTACACTTTCGGCATCGGGCTTACCGCCTATATTCTTTTTGAGATCCTGGTGAACCTGTCCGTGCAGTTCCACCACAGCAGCATCCAGGTGCCCTCCTGGTTTGAGCGGGTGTGGGTGCTCCTTTTTGTCCCGCCTTTTTTGCACCGCATCCACCATTCGGTGCGGATTAAGGAGCGGGATACCAATTACGGCGTGATCTTTTCCATTTGGGACCGCATGCTGGGCACCCTGACCACCGGGGTGGAACAGGAAACGATCGTCATCGGCATCGGTTCGCATCGGGAAATCGAGCAGTTGGGGTTCTGGCGCCTGCTGGCGCTGCCCTTTACGCGCAACACCCCGTGAGTGCAGGATGATCGCGGCGGGAAATAAAGCAAGGGAGTGAGCGATGAACTGGAAGAATCTGTTTGTGCCGGGCAAGGATTTCAGCGTGGCCCAGGCCAAGGAGTACATGGAGGCGCGGGGAGCGGAGGCGTATCAGTTGCTGGATGTCCGCCAACCTAAGGAGTATGAGGCGGGGCATCTGGCCGGGGCCAAACTCATCCCGCTCAAGGAGTTGCCCGGACGGCTTGACGAGCTGGAAAAGGAAAAGCCGGTCATTGTCTATTGTGCCGTCGGCGGCAGAAGTAAAGCAGCGGCTCAGCTGCTCGCTGGCAAGGATTTTGCAAGCGTTTACAATATGGCCGGAGGCATCAAGGCCTGGCAGGGGCATCAGGCCAAGGGGCCGGAAGAGGCTGGGTTGGAGTTTTTCACCGGCCAGGAAGAGTATGAGGACGGGGTGAGCCTGGCCTATGCCATGGAGGAGGGGTTGCAGGAGTTCTACCGGCTCATGGCCGGGCGGGCGCAGGATGCGGAGGAACGGCAGCTCTACACCCGGTTGATGGGATTTGAGGATATGCACAAGGCCCGGCTCCTTGCCGAGTACCGGCAGGCGCACGGGCCGGAAGCCATGCCGAGGAAAGCAGTGGCCGGAATCATGGAGGGCGGCGGCAGGGTGGATGATTTTTTTGCCCAGGCCGAGGCCCATTTGCATGGTAAACGGGATATTTTGGAGTTTGCCATGGGGCTTGAGACCCAGGCCCTTGACCTGTATAGCCGCATGGCGCAGAAAAGTACGCAGCAGGAGGTCCGGGCGCTGTTCCTGCGTCTGGCGGATGAGGAAAAAGCGCATCTTGCCTATCTGGCCGATGCGCTGGACAAGGTGCTGTAAACATAAAGGCTGCGGCGTGGCCTTGGAAACAAAACAGGTGGACAATGGGAAATAAAAAGCAGGAGTGCGGCGAGGCCAGGGACAAAGAAGTCGCGGCCTTGCGCGAAGCTAATCGGGTTTTGCAGCAGGAGCTTGCCCAGGCAGAGCTTACCTTGCGGGTTATTCCCAGCGCCGCTCTAAGCCTTGACCTGAACGGGAAGATCACCAGCTGGAACAACAAGGCCGAACGGGTCACCGGCTTCAATCGGGAAGAGGTTTTGGGCCATTCCTGCGACATCTTTGTCCTTCCCCCCTGCTCTCAGGAGTGTTGTGCGTTTGTCGATGATCAGGGGGAACCCCTTATGGGCCGGGTCTGCCAGATCAAAACCAAAGCTGGCAAGGTGCGGAGTGTTTCCAAAAACACCGATCTGCTTAAGGCCCCGGACGGCATAGTGACCGGGGCGGTGGTGACTTTTAGGGATATCACCGAGCAGTTGGAAGTCGAGTTGCAGTTGCGCACCGAGCGGGACAAGTTTCGGGGTATTCTCTCCGCCCTTGACCAGGGCATGCACATCCTCAACCGCGATTATGTGATCGAATACCAAAACGAGATCCTGCGCCGGACCTTTGGCGACAAGATCGGTGAGAAATGCTACGAGGTCTACAAGCAGCGCGACAAGCCCTGCGAGGTGTGCCGTATGCATGCCGCCATCGAGCGCAACGAGATCCAGCGCACCGAGGAGATCATGTCCGACCGCCGCCATTATGAGCAGAGTTATGTGCCCTTTGCCGATGTGGACGGCCAGACCAAGGCCCTTATCCTCTTGCGGGATGTCACCGAGGAAAAGATGTACCGGGCTGAAACCATGCGGGCCGGGCAGCTTGCCTCCATCGGCGAATTGGCTGCCGGGGTGGCCCATGAAATCAATAATCCCATCAACGGCATCATCAACTACGCCCAGGTGCTGCTCGACGACTCAAGTCAGGTATCGCTGGAGGGTGAGGCTGGCCATCCGGTCCAACGGGAGATGCTCGACCGCATCATCAAGGAAGGGGAGCGGATCGCTTATATCGTGCGCAATCTCCTCTTTTTCGCCCGTCAGCGGGAGGAGGAGGCGGAGGTGGTCGCAATCGAGGCGATCATCCACGATTCTCTATCTCTGATCAAGCACCAGCTCCAGAAAGACGGGGTGATTATCCACACCGATATCCCGGAGGACCTGCCGGCCATCAAGGTGCATCCACAGCAGCTGCAGCAGGTTTTTCTTAACCTGCTCAGCAACGCCAGGTATGCCCTCAATCAACGCTACCCAGGGCGGGACCCCGGTAAAAGGGTGGAAATTCGCTGCCAGGTCGTGCAGAGCCAGGGCCATGCCGTGCTAAGAACGGAAATCACCGATTATGGCTCCGGCATACCCCCGGAGCTGCTTACCCAGATATTCGAGCCGTTTTTCTCCTCCAAAAAACCGGGGGAGGGGACCGGTCTGGGTCTGTCCATCAGCGCCGGGCTGGTCAAGGATTTTCAGGGGGAGCTCCGGGTGGAGAGCGAATTGGGCGAGCACACTACCATGATCGTTGATCTGCCTGCATTTGAAGAGTGAAACGTGTAAATTTGTTTGGCATTGGATTGCCAGGGAGCAGCAATAATGATTGTTGAAATTGCAAAAAAACCGCGATTACAACAATCATTCCTTGGGAACTCTTTGCGTTTGTGTGCGGACCTGTGACCTTTTTCCTTTCTTGCGAGGGTAGACATGATTGATTTGGACAAATCAGAGACCAGGATACTGGTGGTGGATGACGAGGAAAGCCTGCGGCTGACCTTTCAGATGTTTCTCGGTCGTGAGGGATACGGGCCGGTGCTGACCGCCTCCACCTTTGAAGAAGCCTTGGGGCTTATCGAGCAGCAGACCTTTGACCTGATTATCAGTGACATCGTTATGGAGGGGGCCTCTGGCATCGACCTGCTGCGGCGGGTCCGGGAGTTGGGCCTGGAGTGTCCGGTGGTTATGGTCACGGGCTATCCCAATATCAATACTGCTTCCGAGGCGGTACGGCTGGGAGCCTTCGACTATCTGGCCAAGCCGGTGAAAAAGGCCGATCTACTGCGCACCGCGCGTATGGCCCTGCAGCAGTATGGACTCTGGAAGGAGAAGGAGCGGCTGACCGAGGAAAAGGAGCGCTCCCAGCAGTATCTGGAAACGATCTTTCGTAGCGTTCGGGACATGATCATCACCGTTGACCATGACGGGCGGGTGGTGCAGATGAATGATCAGGCCAAAAAATGGGCGGCAACGCGCATGCCCGGTCTTGCCGTTGGCGCCAGTCTGGAGGAGGTGGCCGAGTCTTTTGCCGTGTTTTCCACGGACGCGCAGAAGGTTTTGGAATGCCGGGAAGCGGTGCGCGAGCATCGCATCGAGGTCAATCTGGAAACCGGCGGCCATGTGGTTTTCCGACTCAGCGCGGCGCCCCTGGAAAGCCAACAAGACAAGGGCTTCCTCGGCGTGGTGCTGGTGTTCCGCGATGTGAGTCGGCTGGAGGATCTGGAAAAGCGGGGCAAGCGCACCTATTTTCACCGGTTGGCCGGAGTGAGCCGGGCCATGCAGACGGTGTACACCCTCATCGAAAACGTCGGCCAGGTGGACACCTCGGTTTTGATCACCGGAGAATCGGGCACCGGCAAGGAGCTGGTGGCCGAGGCCCTGCATGCGGAAAGCCCGCGCCGGGATATGCCTCTGGTGAAGTTCGACTGTACCTCCATCCCGGAAAATCTCATGGAAAGTGAGCTGTTCGGCCACAAGAAGGGCTCTTTCACCGGAGCGGATCGTAACCGGGAGGGGCGGATTCTCCAGGCGGACGGCGGCACCCTGTTTCTCGATGAGATAGGCGATATCTCGCCGCTCATGCAGCTGCGGCTGCTGCGCTTTCTGCAGGAGCGCACCTTCTATCCCGTAGGCGAGGACAAGCCTGTTACCGTGGATGTCCGGGTGGTGGCTGCCACCAACGCCGATCTGAAACAGAAGGTCCAACGGGGCGAGTTCCGGGAGGATCTCTACTACCGATTGAGGGTTATTGATATCAGCCTGCCGCCGCTCAGAGATCGACAGGGGGATCTGCCCATTTTGGCGGAGCTCTTTCTGGCCCGGTTCAGCAAGCGTTTGAACAAAAACATCACCGGAATCTCCGACCAGGCCTTGCAGCTGCTTGCCGCCTATCGCTGGCCGGGAAACGTCCGGGAGCTGGAGCATGTGGTGGAGCGTGCCTGTGTGTTGTGTTCGGACGACACCATCACCACCGGGAATCTTCCGGAAGAGGTGCGTAATGGTGGCCGCACTGGTGCAGCAACGCCAGGGAGTGGTGGGGTTGAAACCGTGGCTGCTGCCGATGCCCCCGGATATGCTCCTGTTTCGCCGGAGAGCGATAAGGCGCATATCCTCGATATCATCGCCCAGACCGATGGCAACAAGGCCAAGGCTGCCAGGCTGCTTGGTATTGACCGCAGTACTCTGTACCGGAAAATGAAGGCATACGGCCTGGAATAGCAGAGTGTCGCATCTGTAACACTCTGCTACACATGCTACAGCAAAAGTGTGGCGCCTCGGATTGTGGCGCCACACTTTTTTCATCTCTTCCCTTCCTGTCGTCCCCTGTTGTGACTCTTCCTCGGTCGTCTCTGCGATATTCTTATAACATTCCGGTATTAAAAGATTTATTTCACTTTTTGGCGGCTCCGTCGCCCTTCTTTCCCGAAAGGGGAGCTCATTTTTATTTCCTGTCTAATCAACAAGTTGCATCCATATCTTGGAAAACACCCCCCTGTTTCCGGGGTTGTGTTGGCACACCCTGTGCAATGTCTCCTAATCAAACGAGATCAACATCGTGATAAGAACGAAAAAACAAAATCATAGGAGGCTCACCATGAAGAACACATTGCAGAAACAAGGACTCGGTCTTGGCGAAATTGATCAGGCAGCAATCGGTGAGGGAATCTCTCAGGCAGGTGTAGCCGTCATACTTACCCTGGCAACATTGATCGGCGTATGGGGCATTGCCTGTCTGATCGGCGGGATGAGCACCATGGGCGGCGTCATGGAGCTGGGCCGGGGCTGGCTCACTGCAGTGACCGGGATGTAAGCAAGTTGAAAAATTAGGTAACGATCATTCAAGATCATAGAGCAACCGAATTTCACAAGGAGAAGCATCATGGAAAAGGCAACGGCAGAAAAGAAGGGCGCAGGAATCTTCATGGCAATAATGGGCGGCATCGGCGCAGCAGTCGGATTGTGGGCGCTTGCTGCATTGAGTTTCAGTCTTTCTAAAGTGGGTTTGAGTGAAGTAGCGCGGCAGTACATGGTGGCCATCGGCCTGATCAGTGAGCAGGCCACCATGGTGGATTTTTACACCCACATCAAAGGCGTGGAGTACTTGGTCTGTCTCGCTTTCTTCGCAGCATTCCCGGTATTCTTCAAGTATGTCAACACCCCGAAGGTTACGGTTCCCGGCCAACGCTGATTAGGTGCCGTAACGGATGCTTTGTTCTTTGAAGCATCCGTTACGGCACCTGATGCCGTTCTACGGCTAACCTTGTAGTACCTCCCCTAAGCCCGGGTTCGCCCGGGCTTTTTTTTAGTTCTGCCGCAGCACCACATCTGCTTTGTCATCGGCCTGCTCATGTGCAATAGCACACTTCGCAGGCCTTTTTCGCGCATCTGCGGCACTGCGGCAGAACTAAGATTCTTACTTTTCGTCCTGTTTCGGCATCAGGTTGGTAGATGGGCATGGTCCGGATGTTGCAACATATTTAGTTGCACAGCGCATTTACTGTTGCATTACAAACATCCTGTTTAGGAGGGAGATCGTGGCCAAATACGTGCGAAATTATCTGCTGCTCATGGTGGCGGCAATCTTGACTGTTGTAGTGTACAACGTCTGGCTCGTGGAGAACCGTCCGCCCATGCTTGAGTATTCGGGCTTCCTTGCCAAGCTGGAAAAGAACGAGATCCAGGAGGCACAGATACGGGGCCAGGAAATCACCGGCACCGACAGCTCTGGCCAAGCCTTTTCAACCTATGCCCCGGACGTGCCGCAGTTGCTCCCCAGGCTTGAGAAAAAGAATGTCCGCATCTCTGCCAGGAAACCCGAGGCTGCTTCGCCGTTTTGGTCTTCAACCTTTCCGGTTCTCCTGCTCATGGGCGGCTGGATGTTCTTTATGCTCCGCAGCCAGAAAGGCGGCGGTAGCAGCGGCTTTGGCAAGAAAAAGATCGCCATGGACCCGGATAAGGCCCGACGGGTGACCTTTGATGATGTGGCCGGCATTCCGGAGGCAAAGGAAGAGTTGGTCGAGATCGTGGAATTCTTGAAAGATTCCAAAAAGATCACCCGACTCGGCGGCAAGATCCCCAAGGGGGTGCTGCTGCAAGGTCCCCCTGGAACCGGGAAAACCCTGCTTGCCAAGGCTATTGCCGGTGAGGCGGGAGTTCCTTTTTACAGCATCAGCGGCTCCGATTTTGTTGAGATGTTCGTCGGGGTCGGCGCCTCCCGGGTGCGGGATCTTTTCGCCCAGGCCAAGAAAAGCGCGCCCTGCATTGTTTTTATCGATGAAATAGACGCGGTGGGCCGTAGCCGTGGGGCTGCTGGGGCCATGGGCGGCCAGGATGAGCGGGAGCAGACCCTCAACGCCCTGTTGGTTGAGATGGATGGGTTTCAGAGCGATCAAACCGTTATCATCGTAGCGGCGACCAACAGGCCGGATGTGTTGGACCCCGCCTTGATGCGGCCGGGGCGGTTCGACCGCCAGGTCACCATCATGCCCCCCGATGTCAAAGGGCGGCGCAAGATTCTGGAGGTGCATTCCCGCAACGTGATGATGGATCCGGATGTTGACCTGCAGGTGGTGGCCCAGGGTACGCCGGGGTTCACCGGCGCTGAACTTGCCAACCTCATCAATGAGTCCGCTTTGATGGCGGCGCGCAAGGGTAAGGAGGGAATTCAGCTCAGCGATATTGAGGATGCTAAGGACAAGATTCTCATGGGTGCTGAACGAACGGGGCTGGTTATCAGCGAACAACAGCGCAGGGTCACGGCTTACCATGAAGCGGGGCATGCAATCATCGCCAAGGTCTTGCCCAACACCGATCCGGTGCATAAGATCACCATCATCCCCAGAGGCCAGGCAATGGGCGTTATGCAACAGATGCCCATTGACGATCGCCATGCCTATTCCAAGGAATATCTTACCAATCGGATCACCATCCTGCTTGGCGGCAGAACATCCGAGGAAATCATTTTTAATGAATTTTCCACTGGGGCCAGCAACGATTTGCAGGTGGCCACGGATATCGCCACCCGCATGGTCTGTGAATTTGGCATGAGCGAACGGCTTGGACCGCGGGCCTTTGTTACCCCGGATCAGGGCTTTCTCGGCCTCGGTTCGCGCCAGCGTCCCTACAGCGAAGAGATTGCCAGGGCAATCGATGAGGAAGTCACCAGGATCATCGCGGAGTGCTATCAGGAGGCGATCATTGTGCTTGAAGGGCGGATTACCTTCCTGCATAAGCTGGCTGAGGTTCTTCTCCTCAATGAGACCATTGATGCGGAAGAGGTTGATATCATCGTGACTTGCCCCAAATTGACTGAAGAAAACAAAGAGCAAACCGGGTTATCCAGGTAGGGCCGGTCGCCATTCTGCCGATCTGTTGCATGCGACACATGTGGTGCAACAGAGGTGTCGCACGCAACACTTTCCGGCTGCCTCGCGCAACGCTCATGCCGGATAAAAATCAACGTGCTGTAATTTTTTTTTTGTTCCTTCTGGCACACCCTCTCACCTGCAAATCAGCCCACACAATTGTTTCTCCCTGGCAGCCCTTTTTTTAAATCCAAGCCCCGTTTTTTCGCATGACGCCTGCCACAGATTTCGGTCCAGAACTGTGGCGGGAGTTGTTAATGCAGATGGGCGCAACGCTTGGCACAGGATGTGCTTAAGCAAGAACTGGAATACCTGGAAGTCGCCTGCCTTGGGTTAAAAAAAACAGGTCATGGCGGAGGGGATTCCCTTGCCGCACTGATAATGCAAACGGAGTTTGTTTTTTATGAGATTACTTTTTCAGAAGGAGAGCAACATGGGAGGAAGAAAGAAGACACTCTTGGGGATGGCGGCGCTTATGCTCCTGACCGCGCCCCTTGCCGCGCAGAGTTGGGCCGCAGAAGGCCCTGGCACGGTGGAACTTGGCAGCTTGGCAAATTATTATTCCGCAGTGACCTTTGATCATGCCATGCATACCGGGGTGGCGGCAAGCTGCGCTGAGTGCCATCATCACACAACCGGACTCGCGCCTACCGATCCGAACTGCGCTCGATGTCATAAAGCTGGAGATAAGGCGAACAGCGTTGCCTGCAAGAGCTGTCATTCTGACAAGCGCTTTTCCGCGGAAGACTTGGCAAAGATCGAGGGAAATCCGCAGCTGCATCATAAGGGAAAGCTTGGCCTGAAAGGCGCCTATCACCAGAAATGCCTTGGCTGCCACACCGCCATGGGCGGGCCAACCGGCTGCCAGGATTGTCATACCCGCAACGATAAGGGAGATGCCATTTTTCATTCGGGCAAATATGCCCCGGCACCAGGTGCATCCGACGGGCATGGGGGCGGGCATTGATCGAAAGTCATAGAGGCTTGGAGCTTACGCTGAAAAGATATCAGAGGAATACACTATGAAAAAGTTAAACCGCAGAAGTTTCTTGAAAGGCGGACTGGCCGGTGGCGCTGCCATCGCCGCCGTCGGAACAAGCAAACAGGCCCTAGCCGGAACGCATAATTTTGGCGGCTACCCGGACAGTATGGGCGTGCTTGTTGATCTTACCAAATGTGTCGGCTGTCGTACTTGCGAAGCCGCCTGTAACAAGGAGCAGAACCTGCCCGAGCCGGACAAATCCTTTGACGATCCTTCGGTGTTTGAAGAGAGGCGCGAGGGTGGACTGCCGAGAAGAACAACGGAAAAGGCCTACACCGTGGTGCAGAAGTATGATGTGCCGGGCCGTGAGCATCCCCTTTTTAGGAAGGTGCAATGTAACCATTGCAACGAACCAGCCTGTCTGACCTCCTGTTTTGTTAATGCCTACAAGAAGACGCCGGAAGGCGCGGTTATCTACGATAAAACCGTGTGTGTCGGCTGCCGGACCTGTATGGTCGCCTGTCCTTTCTATATCCCGGCCTACAGCTATTCCAGCCCCACCAACCCGGTAATAAAAAAATGCATCATGTGCTACGACACCCGCCTCAAATTTGGCCGGCCGCCGGCCTGTGTCGAGGCCTGCCCCCAGGAAGTCATGACCTTTGGCAAGCGCAAGGATCTCCTCAAGTTGGCCCATCAGCGGATCAGCGATAAGCCTGATGCCTACGTGGACCACGTGTATGGCGAAAACGAGGTCGGCGGCACCGCATGGATGTATCTCTCCGATGTGCCCTTTGACAAAATTGGATATGACACCCATCTGGGAACCCAGCCGATCATCAGTTATGTCAAGGAGTTCCTTGGGATGGTGCCGATGGTTCTCACCATCTGGCCTGCGCTCTTTACCGGCTTTCATTTGCTGAGCAACCGGAAAGACGCCGCGAAAAACGAAGAAAATAAAAGCTGAGGAGAGGTGGAAGACGATGAATAGTTTAAAATCACAAGGGTTCGCCCCTGTTGTCTCCGATCTCAAAAAAGATGGGAGTGAGTGGACCGTAAAAGAGAAGATTATGCTGGGGCTTTCCCCCAAAGAGTACTGGGCTGTGCAGCTCCGCAACCCGTTTAACTGGGTGCTCTGGGCCATCTATGCCATCGGAGTGCCGATCCTGGTGGGCCGTTTTATTTTTGGCCTGGGCTGGGTCACGCATTCCTCCTACGACTATCCCTGGGGGTTGTTTTTGGGCTGGGGGTTGTTCACCATGGTGCCGCTTTCTGCTTCCGGCTTCATGATGGGAACCACGGTGGAGCTTTTTGGCCGCAAGGATTTCAAGTCCATCGAGCGGCTTGGCCTGCTGAACGGACTTCTGGGCTATCTGTTCGCGGTCGTGTTTCTGCAGGTGGATCTTGGCCAACCCTGGCGTTTGATCTACCCCATGTTCGTTTCTTTGGGACCGGCGGCGGTGCTGTTTCTCGTGGCCTGGCATGTGGCCACCTATCTTACCTGTCAGGTAGCGGAGTTGGTTCCGGCATTTTCCGAATGGATGGGCTTTCCCAAGGCCAAGAAGTTTATCAAGAGCATTGTTCTCGGCTTGACCATTGCCGGGATCATCCTTTCTACCCTGCATCAGGGGGCTTTGGGCGCGTTGTTCACCTATGCCCCAGGCAAGGTGCATCCGCTCTGGTATTCCTCGCCGTTTCAATGGCTGCACTTTTTTGTTTCCGCAGTGTTTGCCGGCTTGTCCATGCTCATTGTGGTCAGTACCCTCACCAAATGGTTCATGCGCTGGCGGTGTGATGAAAACTATCTGAGCAACCTGAGCAAACTGACCCTGGGGCTGGCCAAAGGTGCTTCCATGGCCTTGATCACCTATCTGGTCATCAAGATCATCGGGATTGCCCATGACAATAACTGGGCGTATCTGCTCACCGGCTGGGGAGCCTGGTTTATGTTTGAGATGGTGGTGGGCGTTATCCTGCCGCTGATTTTCTACACCATGGCCGTGCGGAACAGCAATGCTTCCCTGGCCCGTTTCGCTGCGATTCTGGCGGTATTTGGTATTGCCTTGAACCGGTTGAACACGGCGCTCATCGCCTTCAACTGGCAACTGTATCGGGAAATCCCCCACTGGCGTGAATTGGTGATCGTCTTCACCGTCTATGCCACCTATATCGTGGTTTATCGTGCAGTTCTGGCCAGGATGCCGATTCTGTACACCTGGAAGGAAAAGAAGTAGCACTGTTTCAGTGATGAAAAAGGGCAGGGCCGGATCTTCCGGCCCTGCCGCAACTTGCAAATCCGGGCTGAGACAAATGGCATTTCCACTGAAGAAGACAATTCATGCCACCGCAATCTCGGTCGCTTTGATTCTTGTGGCCCTGCTGTGCCTCGGAGTCAGACAGTACCAACTGTATCGCAACCATGTCGAAGTAAGTCAACAGACCGAAAGGCTCATTTTTCAGTTCTCCATCATCCGGGAGCATGTGACCGAAAATCTGCTGGAAGGGCAGTATGCAGGTTTGGCCTCGGTGGGCGCGGAGTTGGAGGAGCTCAATCGAAATCTGGCAACTGTTATCGGCAATCGGTTCATAGACGATCATTACAAGCTCACCTTGGCCAACGCCATTGATCTGCCCGGCCTTGTCCTGCTGGTGCGAAAGATCAGCGCCGGGCCGGTCAGGCCGGAACAGCTGCGGCAACTCAATACCGATATCCGCACCCTGGGCGAGCGGCTCATGCTCTTTGACCGGGTGCTGGTCGAGCACGGCAAGCGTGAGCTGATCAGCTTTCAGAATGTAGTGATCGGTGCCCTGGCCATGGTGGTCAGCCTGATCATCGTCCTCCTTCTCTTTTTCCAAAGGCGGTTGATTGCCCCGTTGCTGGACCTTGTCCAGCAGGTGAAAGAGGTGGCCGCAGGCTCCCGGCCCGGTCTTTCCATTGCCGGGAGAAGCGGAGAGATCTCCGAACTGGCCTATTCCTTCCATGATCTCCTGATGGCCCGAGACATCACGGCCCAGGGGCTGGCAAAGTTTCAGCGGGTGGCTGCGGCGATTAAAGGGGCGCAGCTGGCAATTGCCAGGGCGAAAACCAGGGATTCCCTGTTCAAGGAGGTGTGCCGGGCCTTGTTGGCGAACCACGAGTACTGCCTGGTTTGGATTGGCCAGGCTGACGAGACCGGAGATGTTATGCCGGTGACCGCCGACGGCGCAACTTCTATGAGTAACAAGGAATGCGAAGCCTGCATGGCGGTGCTCCTTACCGAGGCCGAGGAAAAGGGGCTAGAGCAGAATCCGGCGGCACTGGCCCTGCGCTCCAAAGCACCGGTGGTGCGGATGGATATCCTGGCCGGGATTCCCAAGGGGTTGCTCAAGGGAACACCCCTGGCCGACGGGCATGCGGCCTGTGCTGCTCTGCCGATCATCTGGCAGAATACCGTTTACGGGGTGCTTTCCATCTACGCCCTCTCGCCTACGGATTTTGACACCAAGGAGATGGAACTTCTCGAAGGATTGGCCAGCGACCTCGGTCTCGCCCTGCACACCATTGAAGGGCAGCAGCATCTGGCCAGCAGGGAGAATCTGCATGCTCAGCTTTTTGAGGCCCTGCGGGTGATCCAGCTGACCCTGTCGCCATCCGGGAATATTCTGGGGGCGAATTCGGTTTTTGCAGGCATTGCAGGTGTTGGTGCCGACCAGGGTGGCCGTGTCTGGCATGATTTTTTGGAGCCGGTTCATCCGGGACTGACCAGCGATACTCCTGGTCTGTTGGAAAAACTGCGCTTGGAATCGGGCGTCCCTCTGGCTTTTTCCGGGGTTACCCCCCCCCAGCGTTTCCTGTGTCGAGTTGTCCCGGACCGGGAGATGGACGGGGAGCCGGAACGCCTGATCCTGGTGGGGTACCCCCTTGCCCGGCAGGAAGTGGTCGGGGGAAGGGAGGTGGGGTTGCGGCTGGAAATGATCGCGGCCCTGGCCAGCGGAGTGTCACATGAGGTGAGTGATCTCAGCAACGGCCTGATCAACTATGCGCAGGTGCTGGCCGATGAGGAGCAGCTCAAGAGTCCGGGTGAGCCGGAAAACGAGTTGGTACTCAAAATCATCGAGACTGGCGAACGCATTGCCGAAATAGTCCGCAAGTTCATCCTCTATGGCCAGGAAGAGGGGCCGACGGCGGGAGAGTTTCTGCCGGTGGCCACCGTGCTGGAGGATGCCTTGCTGCTCATCGGCTATCATTTGAAAAGCGAGGGCATCGGGCTGGAGACCGATCTGGAAGCTGCGCCGCCGGTGGTGCCGGTCCATGCCCAGCACATGCAGCAGGTTTTCTTGAGCATGTTGGGCAGCATCCGGACGGCTCTTGCCGAGCGGTTTGTCGGCAGAGACCCGCGGAAAAAAATCACCATCGCCACGCAGACCATGGTGGAGAATGGCCAGGGGCGGGTGTTTGAGATCAGTATTAAGGAGCACGGGGCGGTGATCCCGCTGGACCGTCTGTCTGAACCCGGACACGGCAAGGATGCCACAGCTCCTGGGTGGGAACGGATGCTTGCTGTCTGCCGCCGGATTGTTGAAGACCACGGTGGCCTCCTGCTGATCAGCGGGGAAGAAGGAAGATATACTAGGATAGCATTCAGTTTCCCCTTAAAGGGTGATTGACCGCCGTTGTTGTACACTTCAGAGAGATTGAAAAGGATTGCCCATGCGATGCGAAACCCACCCCTCAGTATATCGGATTTCCGCCGCAGCCGAGATGCTGGACCTGCACCCGCGCACTTTACGCAACTATGAAAAAGCCGGGCTTGTCACCCCGAGCCGCAAGGGGAAATGGCGGTATTACAGCGCCGATGACATCGCCTGGATCAGGTGTCTTTTTAGCATGATCCACGCCGGCGGCATCACCATCGCCTCCATCGGCAAGCTGTTGCATTATGCCCCCTGCTGGGAGGTTGCCGATTGCGTGAAGGAAAAACGCAGGCAATGTCCGGTGTATCTGCAACGGAGCAGAGAGTCTCGCTGAAAGCCGGGGCAATGGCCCACATGTTTTATTGCCGCAGTAAGACCCAGCTACACCAGCGGTCGTTCCGCTTTCGCTCCAGAAAGGTGATTCCGTTCTGCGGCAGCGCGGCGAGCAGATCCTCCTCCATGCCCGAGATGAAGCCGGAGAGCAGGTAGAGCTTCGCCTGCCAGAAATCGGGATTCTTGAAAAGTTCCAGCATTAACCCCTTATAGAGATTGGCCATCACCAGATCCACCCTGGTATCCGGGCATTGTCTGCGAAGATCTGCCTCCAGCAACGTAACCCGGTCCTGCACCCCATTGGCCAGGCAGTTGGCGCGGGCCACCTCACAGGCCAGCCGGTTATTGTCGCAGGCGGTAATTCGGCCCACTCCCCGTTTTGCTGCGGCAATGGCTAAAAGTCCGGTGCCGCAGCCCAGATCAAGGGCGGTGTTGATGGTGATCTCGGGGCTTGCCGTATATTTGAGCAACCCTTCCAGGCAGAGGCGGGTGGAGGGGTGGAAGCCGCTGCCGAAGATGACGCTTGGGTCCAGCACGATATCCGCTGTTGTCTGTTCCCAAACCGGGGCAACGGTAAAGCCGTCCACCGTGAAGGGCTCGATTTCCCTGCCTGCCTCCCAGTCCGTATAATCCAGATCAGCCTCATAGATAAGCTTGGCTCCTGAGGCCTCGCAGATGCTTTTGACCAGCCGTTCCTTGGGTCGGTGGAAAAAGAGGATGGCGGTTTCGTCCTCGATCCAGGTGCCGATGAGATCCGGGTCGTCGATGGCCGGGAGGTTCTTGAGGTCGAGATGGTAGGTGTAGAGGCGGTTGTAACGGGTATAGGGTGGGCGGAGCATGGGCGAAATCCGGGTCAGGGGGTAAGGGGATTTTTTGTCCGACCCTCGGCCTGCGGGGTGACGGGGTTTTGCCGGTACTGCCTGGCGGCCTGGCTAAGTTCTTGGACAAGGGCGATGGCCTCGGCTGTTTTTATGGTGGAGTCATCCGGCGCGGCTGGGGTGCTGGCCGCCTCTTCCGGCTCTGCGGACTCAGGCTTGGCAGGAGGCGGCGTGGACGCTTGGGCGGGGCTGGCGGTGTCGGGCAGGGTGATCGGCACGCCGTTGACCTTGGCCTGCAAGTGTAAAGAACGGGTTTGATCGGAGGGGATGGTCAGGCTGATCTCTTCGGCCAGATGGTTTTTACCGGTTTGGGCATCGTCAAAAACAAGGCGGCTGTTGCTGGCGCTAATGGTGTTCCAGGAAAACCGCAGAGGGAGCACAGGCATGCCGGGCAGGAGTTCATCCAGGGTCTGGCCGAGGTTGTAGCAGCCGTCCTTCTGGCGAACCAGGTGGAGAAAGAAGTGTTCCGTTCCTAAGTTGCAGGCGAGCTCTCCGTTGAGCAGGCGTTCCGGTAAAAGGCCGATGGATATTCTGCCTGCGGAGAGCAGCGGGTCCACAGGATCATCGGGTGTGGAAAGTTTTGGACCGACAATGAGATGGTGCAGGGTCAGGGTGCAGGTGAGCGGGTTGAATTCGGCCCTGGCAATGGTCACCGAACGGTTCATGGCGGCGGCCAGCTGTTTGGGCAGATGGGTGGTGGTCAGGTAGGGAACCAGGAGAAAACTGCCAAGCCCAAGAAGGAGCGCCAATACGAGCAGTAGGCCTACGATTCTTCTGAGCCAGGCCCAGAGGGAAAATGGCTTTTGCCGCCGAGGCGGATGCGGCCCAGGCGAGAAGTTGTTCGTCGGCTTGCCAGTTCGGATGGGGATGGAGCCGAATCTGTCTTTCGGTTTTGGCGTATCGGTAATGCGTATCATCATTCAATCCGACGGGCGCTTGTCCTGGGTCTGAGGTCAGTGCTTGGCAGGAGCACGAAGGAATGCTAAGATACCAAGCCTGCGGGAAAACAAAAGAAAAAACCGCGTAACTGTTCCGCAGCACCACATCTGCTTTGTCATCGGCCTGCTCATGTGCAATAGCACACTTCGCAGGCCTCTTCCTTGCATCTGTGGCACTGCGGAACAGTTATGTCCTTGTCAATTCCAGCAGCAAAAAAAGGCTGATTACAAAACAGCAGACCATTTTTTTGACACGATACCATAACTATACCGGGGAGTTCAAAGTGTTTACTTTCTTGCGAGGTGTTCTGGTTTTGCTGCTTGCCCCCGTGCTCACCGGACTGGTCAGTATCGGGGCGATCATCATGGTCTTCATCTTTCGGCGGTCAGCGGCGGAGGTTCAGATTCTTCCCCGCACCCTGGGCAGGATTGTTGCCTGGCTCAGCGGGGTTTCGGTCCGCATGACCGGGGCTGAACTTCTTGCGCCGGGGCAGCCTTACATCTTTGCCGCCAACCACCAGAGTCAGTTTGACATCTTTGCGCTCCAGGGCTATCTGGGCTGCGATTTTCGCTGGCTGCTCAAGCTGGAGCTTTTCAAGATTCCTGTGTTCGGCACGGCCATGCATCTGGCCGGGTATATTCCGGTGGATCGGGCGCATGGCCGCAAGGCGCTTAAGAGCCTGGACGAGGCGGCCCGGCGTATTGCCGGAGGCACCTCGGTTGCCATCTTTCCCGAGGGCACCAGAAGTCCGGATGGCAAGTTGGGCCAGTTTAAGGCCGGGGCTATCGTTTTGGCGATCAAGGCCGGGGTGCCGGTGGTGCCGGTGGCCATTGTCGGCACCCATCAGATTTTGCCCAAGGGCAGGTTGTTGGTTAAGCCAGGGAGGGTGGAGATCCGGGTGGGTGCGCCCATTGCCACCAGCGAGTACACGGTCAAGCAGAAGCAGGAGCTGGCCGAGCGGTTGCAGGGCAAGGTGGCGGAATTGATGGCCCGTCCCTGAGCAGAGGCAATAGGGGTTGTTTGGGAATACCCGGCTATTGACTCAGGAGTTGCGGAAAAACAAGACGGCCGGCGGAGGAATCGAGCTGTACCTCGGTGCCCACGGGCAGGATCAGATTTCTGCTGCCATGGCCGCAGGGAAAGTTGGCCCAGATAGGGATGGGCCGGTGGGCTAGCAGGTCAAGCACCCGCTGCCAGATGGTTTCACGCTCTCCGCATTGGTCGAAATCCCCCAGGATAAGCCCGGCGATCTGTTCCAGTCGACCTGCCGCCCAGAGATGGGTGAGCAGTCGGTCGATGCGGTAGGGCGCTTCGCCGATGTCCTCCAGCACCAAGATGGTATCCCGCCAGTCCGGCTCAAAGGGAGTGCCCAGCAGGTGGACCAGACTGGTCAGGTTGCCGGGCAGAAGCCTGCCGCTGGCCTGTCCGCCTTTGAGAATTTCCAATCCCTTTATTTTGCTCTCCGGCCTCGGTCTGCCGGTGAGCAGGTCGAAAAATGCCTCCTGCGAATCGCGGTCGCTTTTGCCCAGGGTGGTGAGCATGGGGCCGTGGAAGGTGATGAGCCCGGTTCGTTGCTGGATTGCGGAGAGCAGGACCGTGAGGTCGGAAAAACCGATGAGCATCTTCGGCTGCTCACGGATAAGGCTGAAATCCAGGTCCGGCAGGAGCCGCAGGCAGCCGTAGCCGCCACGCACAGCCAGGACGGCTTTTACCTCCGGGTCGCGCCAGAGTTCATGCAGTTCGGCCAGGCGTTCTTGGTCGGTTCCGGCCAGGAAGTCGTTGTGCCGGAGGATGTCGTTTCGGTATCTGGTCTTGAATCCCAGCTCGGTGAGAATCTTCAGTCCGGCGCTGAAATCGCCTTCGTTGCGCACCGGTCCGGCCGGAGCGATAATGCCGATGGTATCCCCTTTTTTCAGGGGGGCAGGGAGTATGGGCTTAGGTATTGCGTTCATGGAGCAGTTGCAGTCCGTTGAGGGTGAGCATTGCGTCAACCTGATCGATGCTGGTGGTGTACGGGGCAATGAGGGCGGCCATGCCGCCGGTCGCCACCGTCTGCGGCAGCTCCGGGGTCATCTGCTCCCGCAGGCGGCGGATAAGGCCGTCCACCATACCGCCGTAGCCGAAAAGGATGCCCGACTTGATCGCCGCCACGGTATTGGTGCCGATGGCGGCGGTAGGCGGAGTGGAGATATCAACCTGGGGCAGCTTGGCCGTGCGGCTGCCCAAGGCCTCCATGGCAATGGACATTCCTGGGGCGATGGCGCCGCCCAGGTATTCGCCGGAGGCGGAAACGCAGTCCCAGGTGATGGCGGTGCCGAAATCGACGACAATGAGGGCACACTTGAACCTGGCATAGGCCGCCACGGCATTGACCAGCCGGTCGGCGCCGATCTCCGCTGGGTTGTCGATGAGAACCGGCATGCCTGTTTGCACCGTATCCGAGCCTACCATCAGCGGGACGGTATTCAGGTAGCGGGTGGCAAAGGCTGCCCAGGCGGACTGCATCGTCGGCACCACGCTGGAGATGATGGTGTCGGAGATATCGTTGAAGCGGAGCCCTTCCATGGTAAAAAGGGTGTGGAAGGTGGCGGCCAGCTCATCAACCGTACTGCCCTTGTCGGTTTTTACCCGCCAGTGGCAGCGAAGCTTTGGGCCGGTGTAAACCCCGATCACCATGTGGGTATTGCCGATATCAACCGCCAGCAGCATGGGCGACTCCCTGGTTATGTTATAAGTGCAGCTGTTACGAATTGCCTAAATGTACCAGAGATCGGGCCAGGCTGTCCATGCTCTTGGTCGCCTTGGCGAAAAACTTTGTTTGGCCCGAGGGGTTGACAGATTTCGAGCGGGGAACAAGAATAGATGGCATGCTGTCTGTATCGTAAGGAGTCTGCCCAATGAACGAATATATCCAGGTTGCCACCACGGTCGCCACCGAAAAGGAGGCCACGGCCATTGCCGGATTGCTGGTTGAGCAGCGGCTGGCCGCCTGTGTCCAGGTGATCGGCCCCATGACCAGCCATTACCGCTGGCAAGGGAAAATCGAAACGGCTGGGGAATATCTCTGTCTTGCCAAAAGCCGCGCTACGCTTTATCCTGAGATTGAGGCGGCGATCAAGTCGATCCATCCCTATGAGGTTGCGGAGATTATTGCCATGCCGATAATTGCCGGGAGCAAGGAATATCTGGCTTGGCTGGGTGCCGAAGTCAAGGAGCCTGCCTGAATATGGCCGAGGAGCAGCCGAAAAGGGCGGGTCGTCGCCGAAATCCCAAGGAGTTCCAATGCCATTGTTGTCGGCGGAAATTGCCCTTCTGCTGGAACTGTCCCTGTGGCTTTCAGATTTGTGATGATTGTTTCAAGGAAAATATGTGGACCATCAGCAACGGCCCGACCTGGGTCTGCCCGGATTGCGGTAGGATACGGATGATGTGATTTTTGTGTGTATGCACTTTAAAGTATAGGGCAGGGGGTGTCCTGAAAAAAAAGGGGGAATGGGTATGGATAACCAGCGGGAGAGCAGGCGGTGTCGGAGATTTCCGGTGAAGGAAGGGGTGATTGCCCTTAATTCCGTGTACGGCGAAATCATCGACATGAGCTTCGGCGGATTGTCTTTTCGGTACACGGCCTATGACGACATGACCACCGAGCCTGCGGAATTCGGCATCATCTTTGGTGGGGAGGAACTCTTTTTTGACAATATCCCCCTCACCAATGTCTGCGATATTGTCATTGATGAAAAAGCTGGAAGCGCGGGTGAGGTCAGGCGCAGGGGCATGGCCTTTGGCGATCTTGTCCCGGAGCAGGTAGTGACTCTGGCCAGGTTTATCCGGCAGTTTTCCCTGGAAAAATAGTAACTATCCAGCAGCACCACATCTGCTTTGTCATCGCCCTACTCATGTGCAATAGCACACTTCGTAGGCCTCTTTCGCGCATCTGCGGCACTGCTGAATAATTACGGGGGCATGATTCTTGGCAGCGACGCCCTTCGTCAAGGTGCGGATTTACGGTGCGGCAGTTGCGTATCGGGTCAGGTATCGGTCCAACTGGTTGGCAAACGCCTGGAGATGCACCTTGCTCAAGGTCGATGGCCCGCCGGTAATGGCGCCCGTTGAGCGCATCTCGTCCATGAAGTCCCGGCGCGCCAGGTGTTCCTGGATGGTATCGGGCGTATAGAGCGTACCCCGAGGATTCAGAGCGGTTGCCGAGGCCGCGACCGCCTCTGCCGCAAGGGGGATATCCGCGGTGATCACCAGGTCGCCTGGCTCAAGGCTCTCGATGATCCGGGCGTCTGCGACATTGAAGCCCGCTGTGACCAGCACCGTCTTGATAAAGGGCGAGCGTGGGATTTTCAGGTTGTGGTTTGCCACCAGGATACTCTCTATTCGCATCCGCTCCGCAGCTCGGAACAGGATTTCCTTTATTGGGCCGGGGCAGGCGTCGGCGTCAATCCAAATGCGCATGATCTAGGTATGGCCTTTCTTTCTCGTGAAATTCGGGGCGGCATCCTGTTGCCGGAATATCGCCCCGAACATCGTCTGTCTGGAGTATCCAGCAGGGGATTATTTCTGGATCACCCATCTGCCGTCATTATCCCTGCAAGCCGTGGAGATCACCTTTTCCGGGCGGCCGTCCACGGTGGCGAGGATTTCCGCCTCCCGGCATACCTGGCCGGACTGTTGCTTGTAAGCAGGCTGTGGTGTCACGGTGTAAGAACGGTTGGTGTCCGGGTTGACCCATTGGGTGCGCTGATGGGAAGGCGAACTCTCATATACCTGATTGAGTCGTGCATGGTCGGATTTGTCCATTTCGTTGCCAACGATATAGCCCAGCACGCCACCCACTGCTGCGCCGAGCAAGGTTCCCGCAGTGTTGCGGCCGATGGCCTGACCGGCGATGGCGCCAGTTGCCGCACCGATAGCCGCGCCGCCTGTTCCTTGCGATGTGTTGGCACACCCGGAGGTGATCAGCATGAAAATAATCGCCACCACCGCCATCTGTAGCCCATGATTTTTCTGCATGGTGTTCTCCTTTATATGGTTGAGTTTTTTGTCCTGGTCATGTCCAAAGCCGCATCAAGCAATGCTATTGCTCATGCAAACGATATAACGCTTACTGTTAAACGTCAATGGTGAGCATCAGATCTTACCCCGGAAAAGATGGTGGGCCAGCGGGCCTTTGCCTGTGCCGAGGGCAAGGCCGGCGCTCTGCCGCAGGACGGTATCCATGAAGGCCACCGCCTTGAAAAAGGCGTCTTGATCGTTGCCGTGGAGTAGGTGGTAAGCAGCAAAGGCAGAGGCAAAGGTGCAGCCGGTGCCGTGGGTGTTTTTGGTGGCGATCCGTGCATGTTTGGCTGTGAGGATCTCCGGGCCTGATGTGTGCCTGAGGATCAGGAAATCTTCCACCTCCCCGGCCTGTTCCCGGATATGCCCCCCGGTGAGCACAATGGCCCGCAGCTTGGGGTGGCGGGCAAGCAAGGCGGTTGCCGCCTCCACTGCGTCCTGCGGTGTTTCGAGATTTCGGTTCGCCAAGGTTGCCAGCTCAGGGAGGTTGGGGGTAAGGATCGTGGCGGTGTTGAGCAGGGCTTCGAGGCCGGTATTGCTTTTGTTTGTTCGGAAGAGTTCGTGGCCGTCGCTTGCCGTAAGCACCGGGTCGCAGATGATTTCGCCGGAAAAATCGTGCAGGGCTTCGGCCATTGCCCCGGCGATTTCGTCGGTGCCAAGCATCCCGGTTTTGATGTGGCTGACAGGCAGATCGGTCAGCACCAGCTCAATCTGTTTTTTGACAAATTCCGGGGCAATGGGCAGGCAGGAGGAAACGCCGAGGCTGTTTTGGGCGGTGAGGCAGGTGATCGCTGCCCCGCCATAGACCCCGATGGCGGTGAAGGTTTTGAGATCCGCCTGGATACCGGCCCCGCCCGAGGGGTCGGAGCCGGCAATGCTCAGGATTGCCCGTGAGGCATGCCGCTCCGAGAGGCTGAATTCCGTGGCCATGGGAAGAATCCCCGGTCTAGGCGCAACCGCAGCCGCGGTTCGGGGCGCAGCCGCCCTTACTCGTCGTGCCACTCGTGCCGCAGCCGCAGCCAGCAGATTCGGCGACAGGGGTGTCGATGGAAAGCAGGGTGATCTGGTAGGTGATGTCCTGACCAGCCAGTGGGTGGTTGAAATCAACGGTTACGGTGTCCGCCTCAACCGAGAGCACCGTGGCCGGAACCTTGTGCTGCTGGCCATCATGTTCCATATTCATGCCAAGGATTATCCCCGGGGCGATGGGCTGGTCGGCAAGACCTTGGCGGCTCACGGTTATGATCAGGTCCTCGTTTCTCAAGCCATAGGCATCCTTGGCCGCAACGGTGATGCTCTTGGTTTCCTGGGGCGCCATGCCCAGTACCGCCTGCTCAAAGGCGGGCAGCACCCCGCCGGTGCCCAACTGGAATTGCAGAGGGCCGGTATCCTGGGAAGAATCAAATTTTTCACCGGTGGACAAAAGCCCATCGTAGATAATGGTGACGGAATCGTTTTCGGAAACGCGCTGCATGGTGTGGTACTCCTTTATCGGTATATAGCGGGAATGTTGATGGCAAGGGGGTTGGGTCAAGATTGGCCATGGGACAGCCACCACTTGAGGGCAAGCAGCAGCAACGGAGCCAGGTGAAACAAGAGGTCGAAGATGTCAATGGGTCGATGGAGCTGACCGTTTTTCAGCATGATGATCTTTTCCACCACATGCGGCATGGGATGAAACGGCGCCAGCAGCATGAAAATCGCAAAAACGATCAGAACCGAAAACGGAAGTTGGTCGAGGAATTGGAACATGGTCAGTTTTTGGCGCTTGCCAGGTTTGCGGTGCGCACTTCCAGTTTGGTAATAAGACGTCCCACCGTGGTTTTGTGTGCCTGGGTAAGTTTCTCGTCCTTGTCGTCGGTGCTGCAATCGGTGGTCTCAAAGCTGAACAGCAGTTTTTCGAGCTGGGAGCCGTAAGTGCCGATAGCCTCTTTGGCTGTAAGGAAGAGGCCTTCGTAGGGAAAGGGCCTTTCGAAAGCGCAGAGTTTGGCGTCGATAAACTTGTGCAGCCTGGCAACATCCTTCTTGGTGTTGCCGTAGTAGATATCGCAGGTGTTAAGGAGATCGATGAGTATCTGGTGCAGATCCTCAGGTTTTATGGCCCTTTGGCCTCCTGCGGCGCTGAAAAGCAGCTTGATGGCCCGCACAAAACCTTTGAGCCCCATGAAGAAGTCGGCGGCTTTTTCGGCGGCAATCGTGTTGGGGTTTGCCGGAGAGCCTGGCGCGTTGATCTGGCGTTTTAGCTCCGGGATGATGGTATTTTTCATGGTGTAATGGAAGGTTCTTGTTTCTTCCAGAACTATGGGGAGAAGCTGGATCTGCTTCAGGCTCTGCGCTTTGTTTCTCAGACCGACCAAGTTTCTGGACAGGCTGGCGGTGATGGCTTCTATTTTTGCCAGAATCGCGGGGGCCGGTGTTTCCCGCATACTGGTCAGCTCCTGCTGAACCTTGTCCACCACTGTAATCTCTCCGGGGAGATTTTTCAGAAAAAACTCAATGAATTCTTTGAGTTGGTCGGTGGCGGCCATTGCGACTTGGAAATTGTGCTCGACGATGGCCCGGGCGAGCCCGGAGAGGCCGTTTAGGTCGATATTACGGATCCTTTTTTCCAGATCAACAGCCTGGGCGTGATAGTCATGGAGGGTGGGGGTGTCACTCTGGCCGCTTTCGTCTTTGGTCATGCGGTAAAAATTGTAGCCCTCATCCACCATTGCTGCGGTTCGCCGGCCAAGCTCCCTGGCCAGGGGAAGCTGACCGCGGACCGAGAGCCGTTCCCGCAAGGTTTTATCCGCGCCGGTTAAAAGGGTGATCTGGTCGCGCCATTTTTTTACGGTGTCCTGATAGGCGGCGCATTCCTGTACAATCTTTTGCGCCTGGGCGATAGCCTTGAGGGGTTGGATGGTTTTGCGGCGGATATCGATATCCAGGGCGCCCAGTTCGTTTTCGCATTTCTCGATATGCGCAAGGATCTTTGCTGCCTTTGCGGGTTGTTGGTCCCTGACCTCGGTCATGGTGTCCGGCAGGCCGAGAAAACCCAGGATGTGGCTGTAGTGGTTAAAATTGCAATCCTGCCACTGGGTTACGCGAGGGTCGGCGGAGAGGGTGAGTGTTTCTTTTTTTTGTGCGGACAGAGCCTCTTTGGCCTGGCTGATGACGCCTTCGGCTTGGGCAAGCGTGGCAGTTGGCCCCGTCTCCGCCCCTGTGGGAGGCGGTTGGTCAAGTTTTGGCTGCATGGAGGCAAAGGGCACGGGGGTGATCATGGCTTGTAGCTTTATCCGGTTGAAAAACAAAGAAAAATGAAAGGTTGTTGCTCCAAGAGCTGCTTTTTCGTACAGTGCAGGAAACCTAAAAAAATAGTCTTTTTTTCAAGGATATGCTACTTTAATTTTTTTTCAAATTTCTGGGCTAGGTGTTTTGGGATGCTTACCGTTACCGCAACTACTTGACAAGATAGAAAGATAGGCATATTTTGCGTGTTTTTCAGGTGGCGGCCATGGAACTGGTCTGTGAAAAATGCCAGGAAAAGATTGATTCCGAAAAGGCTGTTTGCCAGAGGCCTAAGGAATATTGCAAATTTAGGAGCGCCTGCCTGCTGCACTTCCTGGTCAGGGAAAAAGCTGGGGCGGAGAAAAAAGAGCCGGAGGACATGGGCGGAGAGGGCAAGTAAGCAATGCCTGCCGTTGTGGGAGAATTATGAGTGTGCTGCGATTTGACAAGGGAGGCGGTCTGCTGCCCGCCATTGCCCAGGACCACCTGACCAGGGAGGTTCTCATGCTTGCCTATATCAATGAAGAGTCCTGGCAAAAGACTCTGGAAACAGGCAAGGCCCATTACTGGAGCCGCTCTCGCAACCAGCTCTGGCTCAAGGGGGAAACCTCCGGGCATGTGCAGTTGGTAAAGGAGATTCTGGTTGACTGTGACGCAGATACCGTGGTCTTTTTGGTGGAACAGTTGGGCGGTGCCGCTTGTCACAAGGGGTACCGGAGTTGTTTTTTTAGAAAGGTGCAGGGCAGCGGACTTGAGGTAAACGATACGCCGGTTTTTGATCCCGGGAAGGTCTATAAAAAATGAACATCTTGAAACTGGGTATCCCCAAGGGCAGTCTGGAAAAAGCGACTGTTGAGCTTTTTGAAAAGTCGGGCTGGCGGATCAAGCTCTCTTCCCGCAATTATTTCCCGGAGGTGGATGATCCCGAGCTGTCCTGTTCCATCTGTCGCCCCCAGGAAATGTCCAGCTATGTGGAAAAAGAGGTGCTGGACGCCGGGATAACCGGCAAGGACTGGACCCTGGAGAACGAATCCGACATCGTGGTGGTGGCCGATCTGATCTATTCCAAGGTCAGCAGGCGGCCAACCCGCTGGGTGATCGCCGTGCCAGGGGATTCCCCTATCCAGCGGCTTGAGGATCTGGAAGGCAAGAAGATTGCCACCGAGCTGGTGGGCTATACCCGGAAATTCTTCGCCCAAAAGGGGATCAACGTCGATATCTCTTTTTCCTGGGGCGCCACAGAGGCCAAGGTTGTTTCCGGACTGGCCGATGCCATCGTCGAGGTCACCGAAACGGAAAGCACCATCCGGGCCCATGGCCTGCGGATCATCCACGAGCTGATGACCTCCAATACCCAGTTCATCGCTTCCAAGGCTGCCTGGGCTGACCCCTGGAAGCGGGAGAAGATCGAAAACATCGCTCTGCTGTTACAGGGGGCGTTGCGGGCCGACAAGATCGTTGGTCTCAAGATGAACGTGCCCCAGACGCATCTTGACCAGGTGATCGCCATCCTGCCCAGCATGAACGGGCCCACGGTGGCGCCGCTGTATCACTCCGAATGGTTTTCTGTGGAAACGGTCATCTCCGAGCATGAGGTTCGGGATCTGATCCCGAGGCTATTGAAGAACGGCGCCGAAGGCATCATTGAATATTCCTTGAACAAGGTTATCTGATTTTTATCCGGACAGGGCTGTCAAACAAGGACTGGGCGATTGTCTCGCCAGGGAGAAAATGTGACCGACTCTGCCGTGAATTACGCGAAGATCGAATTTGTGAAAAGCGCCTACAAAATGGCGCAGTTGCCCGAAGAACCCCTGCCGGAGATCGCCTTTGCCGGGCGTTCTAATGTGGGCAAATCAAGCCTGATCAATCGGTTGGTGAATCGCAACGGGTTGGTTAAGGTCAGTTCCCGGCCGGGCAAAACCCAGAGCCTCAACTATTTTATCGTGGACGCCAAGCTCTACTTGGTCGATCTGCCAGGCTACGGTTTTGCCAAGGTCTCTAAAAAACTTCAAGACGAATGGCAGGGGCTGGTTACCGAATACCTGTCCACCAGCCCAACGCTGCGCTGCGTGGTGGTGCTCATCGACATCCGGCATCTCCTGAAGGCCCAGGACCGGGAGCTGGTCGAATGGCTCCGGAGCCGGGGCCGTCCTTTTATCATCGTCTATACCAAGCGGGACAAGCTGTCCAATAACGAGCAGGCCAAGCAGGCCGCGAGCCTCGATGCCGCTCTCGGCCTGAGCAAGCAGGATCGGGTGCTGTTTTCCGCGAAGACAGGCGATGGCAAGGATGAGTTGATGGCGGCAATCGCCACTTTTCTGGGGTGATTTTTTTTAGGTCTTGATCGTGATGACAATGCCGTCGGCCTGTGCCGGGGGCTTCTTTCTTTTTAGGAAGTGCGAGGACGCAAACCATGATAAAGCAGGATGAATGGCACTGTTGGCAGATTACTTTTTGCGGGAGCGAGGAGAGCTGTCTTGCCTGGAAGCAGGGCCTTGAAAACAGGCCGTGCTGGGAGGTCGCCCAGGAATTGGACGATTACCGCAGCGCGCTCAATGTTTGCAAGGACTGTATTGTTTTCATCTCCAAAGAGCACAACGCGGCCTTAAGCGAAGAGGAAGTCCAGGAGATCATGGAGCGCAAGATCGAATGCGTGCTTGCCACGCAGTGCCCCAGACGGACGAGGTAAGAAGCAGTCATCGTAGGGGGCGTCCGATTCTCTACGAGTGGTTTGGTTTTGGTTGAATAAAACCGACCCGCTTACTACTGATCTGACTTGAGCACCGCCAGAAAGGCGCTCTGCGGAATCTCCACGTTGCCCACGGTTTTCATCCGCTTTTTCCCGGCCTTTTGTTTCTCCAGCAGTTTCCGCTTGCGGCTGATGTCGCCGCCGTAGCATTTCGCCAGCACGTCCTTGCGCAAGGCGGAGATGGTTTCCCTGCCGATGATGTTGCCCCCCACCGCCGCCTGGATGGCGATCTTGAACATCTGTCGCGGAATCTCCTCTTTCAGTTTTTCGCAGGCATGGAGGCCGCGCGCCCTGGCATTGTTGCTGTGCACCAGTTGGGAAAGGGCGTCCACCCGCTCGCCATTGACCAGGATGTCCAGCTTGACCAGATCGCTTTCCCGGTAATCCAGGAGATCGTAATCAAAGGAGCCGTAGCCCTGGGTGACGGATTTGAGCCGATCGTAGAAGTCGTAAATGATTTCCCCCAGGGGCAGTTCGCAGGTGAACTCGATCCTGCCGGGTATGGGGTAGTGGTAATGGGTGTTTTCGCCGCGCCGCTCCATGCACAGGGTCATCACCACCCCCATGTAGCGTTCCGGGATGAGGATAGTGGCCTTGATAAAGGGCTCCTCGATGCGCTCAATGGTGGTCGGGTCCGGGTAGTGGGCCGGGTTGTCCACCTCTTTCATGGTCCCGTCCTTGAGGAAGATCTTGTAGTTCACCGAAGGCACGGTGAGGATCAGCGAGAGGTCGAACTCCCGCTCCAGCCGCTCCTGGACCACTTCCAGATGGAGCAGGCCCAAGAATCCGCAGCGGAAGCCGAAGCCCAGTGCGGTGGACGCGTCCTTCTGGAAGGATAGGGAGGCGTCGTTGAGGGTGAGCTTTTCTAAGGCCGTGGCCAGGATTTCGTAGTCGTCCGTGGACACGGGATAGATGGAGGAAAACACCACCTGCTTGATCTCCTGGAACCCAGGCAAGGGCTTGGCGCAGGGGCGGTCCTTCAGGGTGATGGTGTCGCCGGGTCTGGTATCGGTGATGTTTTTGATTCCGGCGATGATGTAGCCGACCTGGCCTGCGCTCAGTTCTTTTTGGGGGTCGCGGGTCAGGTGGAAAAAACCGACCTCTTCGACCCGGTAGGCTGCATTGTTGGCCATGAAGAGCATGGTGTCTCCGGCCTTGATCCGTCCTTCAAAGATGCGGCAGGAGATGATGGTCCCTCGGAACGGGTCGTAGAATGCGTCAAAGATCAGGGCCTCCAAGGGTTTTTCCGGGTCGCCCTTGGGCGGGGGCAGGAGATTGACCACCGCCTCCAGCACCGCATCGACGCCCACTCCGGTTTTTGCCGAACAGAGCTGGATATGGTCGGCGTCCAGGCCAAGGTCTTCCTCGATTTGGTGGGCAACCCCCTCCGGGTCTGCGGACGGGAGATCGATCTTGTTGATGACCGGGATTATTTCCAGGTTATGTTCCATGGCCAGGTAGAGATTGGCCAGGGTCTGGGCTTCAATGCCTTGGGCCGCGTCAACGAGGAGCAGCGCTCCCTCGCAGGAGGCCAGGGCCCGGGAGACCTCGTAGCTGAAATCGACGTGCCCCGGGGTGTCAACGAGGTTGAGGATGTAGTCCTTGCCGTTCTTGGCCCGGTAGGGAAGGCAGATCGCCTGGCTTTTGATGGTGATGCCGCGCTCGCGCTCGATATCCATGCTGTCGAGAAGCTGGTCGTGGAACTGGCGGTCGGTAACCATGCCGCAGAGCTGGATAAAGCGGTCGGCCAGGGTGGATTTTCCGTGATCGATATGGGCGATGATGCTGAAATTTCGAATGTTTTCCATAAGGGAATCCGGGGAGTGTCCTGTTTTTTCGGCCAGGCAGTTGTTGTACTGTATCAGAAACAAGAAAATGGGCGGAAAAATTATGCTGAGCCCACAGAAGAGGGTATCTATCATAAAAAGGTAGCCTTGCAAAGGCAATTTTAAAAAGGGATTATGCTCCTTTGTGTCTGTGAAGAGGCATGCGGCGAGGCAGGCAAGGGGTGCGCGGTTGTGGAAAGAGATTGACCTTTGGCGCGGTTCTAATAATAATGACCCACATGAAAGAAGACCCGGAAGTCCTTGAAATAATCGATGATGAGGAAGATGCGCAGGAAGTCCTGCATCCTCTGGTCGCCCTACCGGATGACGACCATCTCCCGGCCTTGGGCAATGCGGGCCTCCATCGGTATCTCCAGGAGATCAGCCAGTACAAGCTCATGAGCCGTGAAGAGACCGATGAACTGGCCCGCCATTTTCAGGCAACCGGCGACCCGGAGGCGGCCTACAAACTGGTGACCTCCAATCTGCGGCTGGTGGTCAAGGTGGCCATGGATTTCCAGAAATACTGGATGCAGAACTTTCTCGATCTCATCCAAGAGGGCAATGTCGGCCTGGTGCAGGCGGTGAAAAAATTCGACCCCTACCGGCAGGTGAAATTTTCCTATTATGCCGCGTACTGGATACGGGCTTATATCCTCAAGTTCATTATGGATAACTGGCGGCTGGTCAAGATCGGCACCACCCAGGCCCAGCGCAAATTGTTTTTCAGCTTGAATAAAGAAAAAAAACTGCTAGAATCGCAGGGTTTTGCGCCGGAGGTCAAATTGCTGGCCCAGCGCCTCAATGTCAAGGAAAGTGAAGTCATTGAGATGAGCCAGCGTATGGACAACTGGGATGTTTCCCTGGAAAGTCCGGTGCGGGAAGGCTCCGACGAGGAACAGAAGAATTTCCTGCCCATGGTTGGGCCCACCGTGGAAGAACGGGTAGCGGAAAAGGAAGTGCATGAGTGGATGGGCACGGTTCTCGACAAGCTGCGCGAGACCTTGAACGACAAGGAAAAGGCTATCCTGGCCGACCGGCTGCTGAGCGACGAGCCCCTCACCCTACAGGATATTGCCGACAAGTTTGACATCTCCCGGGAACGGGTGCGGCAGATCGAGGCCAATCTCCTGAAGAAAATGCGGGAGTATTTTGAAAAGGAAGTCCCAGATATCAAGGACTTCCTTGCGGAATTCCTCAACCCCTGGCGTTCATAGCCCTTGGTCGGCGATCCCGCCGCCTTTGGCGATACCTGGAAAAAAAGCATTATGCGAGTTCCCCTCTTAGACTTACATGGCCAGATGGCTCCTCTGCGTGACGAGATCCTTGCCGCAGTGACCGAGGTCATTGATTCGACCCAGTACATCCTCGGTCCCAAGGTCGAACAGTTTGAAAAAAATATCGCCTCCTATTGTGGCTCTAATTATGGCATCGGCGTTGCCAGCGGCACCGACGCGCTGCTGGCCGCACTCATGGCCTTGGGTATCGGCCCAGGCGATGCGGTGTTGACCACGCCCTATTCCTTTTTCGCCACCATGGGCTGCATCCTCCGCTTAGGCGCGCGGCCGGTTTTTGCTGATATCGACCCGGTGAGTTACAATATCGACCCGGCGCGGATGGCCGAAGCCCTGGCCCAGGATGCCCAGGGAGATAAGCGGATCAAGGCGATCATCCCGGTGCATCTTTACGGCCAATGTGCGGACATGGGGGCGATTCTTGCCCTTGCTAGGCAGTACAATCTGCCGGTGGTGGAGGATGCCGCCCAGGCCATTGGCGCGGTGTATCTCATGCAGACCGGCGGCCAGACCGTCTGGCATCGGGCAGGCTCCATGGGCGAGGCCGGCTGCTTTTCATTTTTCCCCAGCAAGAATCTCGGTGGCGTGGGCGACGGCGGGTTGATTACCTGCAACGATCCCGCTCTGGCCGAACGCCTCCGGATTATCCGGGTGCATGGTGGGGCGCCCAAGTATCACCACGGGGTGGTGGGGGGCAATTTCCGGATCGATCCCATCCAGACCGTGGTGCTTGACATAAAACTTGCCCGCCTGCCCGAGTGGCACAGAGCGCGGCGGCGTAATGCCGCCAATTATCGCCGTCTATTCGCCCAAACCGGCCTGCTGGAGAGTGGGGCTGTTTCTTTGCCCGAAGCGGTGTATGAGGCGGAGGGGTTGACGGTCGGGGCAGAGTGCGACTATCATATCTATAATCAGTTTGTCATCCGGGCCAGGGACCGTGACGGGCTGCTCCGGCATCTCATAAGTCACGAAGTCGGGGCGGAGATCTATTATCCCATTCCCCTCCACCGGCAGGGGTGTCTTGCTGGTCTGGGATATGAAGAGGTCTCGTTTCCCGAAGCGGAGCGGGCGGCACTTGAGACCCTGGCGCTGCCAATTTTCCCGGAACTTACGGATGCGATGCAATGTTTTGTTGTTGAAAAGATTGCCGAATTTTATACACGGTAGACCTGCTCCCCCTTTTTCAGTTTCTGAAGCCGGTCCTTTTTACGGTTGCCAAAAGGACACTCTCTGTTGATGCGTATCAGATTGCCTATCTTCCTGCACCCCGCCTTGCCTTTCCCCCGCGCGAGAACTCTCGTCCTCGTTTTACTGTCTATTTTTGCGCTGTGTTCCCAGGCTTGCCTTCCCCCTACGGGCTATGCGGCAGAGCCTTCTGTGTCACCACCGGGTAAGCAGGTTGTTCCGGCCCGGACCATCCAGCTCAAGGAGGACAAGGATGTCGCCTGGAAGGCTCTCTGGGATCAGGGGCGGGAACTGGCGCGCAACGGCAGGCTCGCCGAGGCGGTGCCTGTTTATGAGGCTTTGTTGGGCATGCGGGAGGGGCTTGAGGCGGCTCGTTGGGAGCTGGTCACCATTCTTTTGCAATTAAAAAGAGAAGAGAACGCCCTGCCCCATCTTGAGTTGTTGGTTGAGGCTGCTCCCAGGAATCTTCAGTACCTGCTGGCCCTGGCAGAGGCGAGCAGAGTCCAGGGTAATGGTGCCATGGCTGTGGAGTTGTACAAAAAAGTGCTCCAGCGGGAGCCGGATAATCGCCAAGTCTTGCGTGGCGCGGCCTCTGCCCTGCTTGTCCAGCAGAAGAAGGTCGAAGCGGCGGCAATGCTGGAGACCCTGCTTCAAAAGGAGCCCGCTCGCCCTGCCTTGCGGGAAGAATTGGCCAATCTCTATTACGAGATGGGTGCCTACGACAAGGCG
>JAPLJG010000074.1 GCA_026388735.1 Deltaproteobacteria bacterium | reverse complement strand
CCGCGATCCGCCAAATCGGTAAGTAAATACTCACCCATCAGCCGGCCAAACTCGGTATCACGCTTGAAATCGGAAAGGGGCACGGCGTTGACCACCCCAATTCTGCCGACAAGGCTCTGCCCATCACCTTCCCCTTGCAGCTGATAATACACCTTGCCTGCCACTTCCTTGGTTATTTCCGCAAGAAGCACTTCCGAGCCCCGACTGGAGGGCTCCGGCAGGTACTGGTACACATTGTAGCTGGTCGGAACCCTGCGGGTCTCGGCCGGCGGCGGTGCCTGTCCCATTGCGCTGCTCTCGGCCCACGCCGTGCCGGCAAACAGAACCAGCCCCAGGCAACAGAGTATCACTTCTCTCTTTCCCTTTTTCATCCTGTCCTCCCTGAACCGTTGTGCTCTCTTCTTTCCATGAAAAGCCAAGTTTCTCTGCATCCCTGCGGATATCGTATCACAATTGCTGCAACGGACCTGCGCCATTTTTCCCTTTTTACAAGTTCATCACAATTCCAGTTTTTTCAGATACAGCGGCTCCGGTTTTTCCATCCTGACCGAGGCTGTGTCCGCCAGCAGCTGCTCAGCCAGTTGATTTCTCGGAATGATAGCCGTGGCCGAGGAGAGGAGTTTGGCGCTCCGGTTGTCGATGATCCTGGCATTGATGACAATGCTGTCTTTACTGGAGGTGTAGGTTCCGGTGAGCATGGCCCCGGCGGTCGCGGCCTGGCTAACCTCGGCCGGGTTGCGGGAAAGACCGAACTCGCCGCGTTTTTCCTGGAGCATAATCGCCTGGCTTTTCCGGATTTCCACCACCTCGTAGTGGTGCTGCTGCATCTCGTTCATCAACTGCTCCGCCACATACCGCCCTAGAGACGAGGTGCGGGACAATTTTTTCAGCTCGACAAAGGTACAGATCAGCACGCCCTTGCCAAGATCCCCGTTTTCCGGATCAGCATCGGCCAGGTTGCGGAACAGCTCGTTGGCCAGACCCTGTATCTCGGTACGCAAGGCGTCGGCCTCATTTACCTTAATCTCCGGGGGCTTATCCTGGGTGAAAGGCGAGAAGGCCGTGGCCTGCCCCGGAAAAACAAGCAGGGCCAGGATGACCACTATTTTCGGGAGAAAAGAAGGGGTCGGCCGGCTAGAACATCGTTTCCTTGTCAATTGCATATGTCGCCGTTCTCCTTTATTATGTGACGCTGGACGCCTCGGGCGGAAAAGAGTTCCCGGTTTGCCCTAATCATCGGTTGGCCAGCGCATTGTCTTTAACAAAAAATGCGTTGCAGATTGAGAGGATAGGGGCTTTGTGGCTGTCCGGATCGTGCCTGTCGGAGGCCGGTTCGCCTACGAGCAACAACATGTGGTATGCCGGTTGCTCAGAGAAGCTATATCTTGCGGAAAATCAAAAAGCCTTTTGGCATGATTTTTTTTCTGCCATTCGCTTAAAGGTGGGGCCATGACCGAGACAGAAAGCTTGCTGGCAGAAGAGATGCTCATTGTCCGCCATTCCGGGGAGATTCCGGAAATCGCCTTCCACGGCTCTTTGTATTATCTCTGCGAAGACCCGGACGGGCCGCAACTCACCTTGAGCCAAGAGGAGTTGGCTAACCTACGCCAACAGGTGGTGGCCCGTTACCGGGAGATTATGCTGCGGGATCTCGACCCGGAAAACCGGGACGCCCGCATCTACCGAGGGTTGAAACGGTGCATCTTCAATTGGGAGCGGCTGGGGAAATTCTGCGCTCGGCAGGAAATGACCGTTGAGGATATGCGCCTGGAGATTGCCGAGGCCTTGCGCTGCTTCCTGCGTCAGGAGGCAGACGAAGTCCGGGCGGGGCTGCGGCAGTCTTGCCTCAACTGCACCAAGGAGGAACTGGATGCCTTTGCCCGAGAGATAGGGGTATTGCCGGAGCAGCTGCCGGAAGGCATTGAGCTGCTGTTCTGCCAACAGGACTAGACGGGCCAAATTCTTCCCTCCGCGGGAGGGAGGAATTACCCGAAGAGCTTGCCGAACAAGCTCTTAATTCTTGCGGATTTTCTTAAGCAGGGAGGTGGTGGAATAATTTTCCACCAGGGGAATGGAGAGCACCCGGCCGCCCGCAGCCAGCACCTCCGGCGCGCCAACAATCTTTTCCACCGGCCAGTCGCCGCCCTTGACCAGCACCTCCGGCATCAGGGTGGTGATAAGATTTTGCGGGGTTTCCTCGGCAAAGATCACCACGTGGTCCACACAGCCCAGGGCGGCGAGAATCCTGGCCCGGCTCTGCTCATGGTTCACCGGCCGGTCATCCCCCTTGCCCAACGCCCGCACCGAGGCATCGCTGTTGACCCCGACCACTAGGCAATCGCCTTCCCTGCGGGCCTGCTCCAGATAGGTGACATGCCCCTGATGCAGAATGTCGAAACAGCCATTGGTGAACACCACCTTGCGGCCCACCGCCCGGTACCTGGCAGTCAGTTCGGCCAACTCCTCAAGCTCGACAATCTTGTCCTCATCGGCAAATCGATACGGCGCCGGTCCCACGGTGTTGAAGCGCTGCCGCAGCTCCTGCATCCGGGCCGGGTCGATCCCGACCCAGGCTCCGTCCGCCTCGGCACCGGCCTCGGCCAGCACCGCGCCATCCGGGGCGATGACCAGGGAATGGCCGCCGAACTCTATTTTTCCTGTAACACCGCACCGATTACAAGCCACCACAAAAATTTGGTTCTCAATAGCCCGCGCCATGGCCAAAGTCCGCCACTGCTCCCGTCGGGCTGCGGGCCACTGACCGCTCACCACCAGCAGCCCCGCGCCCATACCGGTCTGGGCCTTGGCCAGTTCGGGGAAGCGAAGATCGTAGCACACTAACCCTGCCACCAAACCAAGGTCGGTTTCCACCGGCTGGGGATTCTCCCCAGAGGTGAAATGTCGATCCTCGGCCATGGGTGCGAAGAGGTGCTGCTTGCGGATCGAACCGCAAACCCCGTCGGGACCTACGATATACAGGGTATTATAGATGACGGAGCCCACCTCGGTGAGCACCTCTTCGGGCAGGGAACCGGCCAGATGGATACCGTACTGGTGAGCCAGCCGCTGCATCTCGTCCAGCACCGCCACCGTCTGCAGGGCGAAATGCTGGAGCCGCTCGTAGGCAAAGCCGCAGCTCCACAGCTCGGGCAGGACGATGATCCCAGGACCAGCGGGGGCCAAACGGGCCAAGCCCGCCTGCACCGCAACGAGATTCGCCGCAGGATCAGCCAGCTGCACGTCAAACTGGAGAAACCCGGCATGATATTGGGCAGGGGTGGGATCGATAGTATTTTTCATGACTTCAGAATGACCCGGTCTGCCGTTTTTGTCAATATGAGGTTGGCAAGATGCGCGTTGTCCCTTGCCTGGAAACCGATGGCGTATTTTTTTCAGTATTGACAACTCTGTCCGGCCCATGAGATGCTTTCAATATGCTTAGAAATGGCTATTTTTAAGCTTCAGGGGATATAATCAGACTGACTCCCAGGACGTAGCCATCACGAGGAAATCTAGCCTCCGAAGGGATTGCTCTCTATGATGATGCGCAACGGCAGTCGGACACTGATTATTATGGCCGTCTGGATTTGTATTCTCGCCGCTTTCCTCTCTTGGGTGGAGGTGGACACCCGCCACGATGAAAAGCAGTTAGCGCAAAGCGCTGCCAACGCCTTTTTCCAGCAAGTCGTGATCAGCCGCAAGTGGAACGCCTCCCACGGCGGGGTCTATGTCCCGATCACCAGCGAAACTCCGCCCAACGAATATCTGCCGCGCAAAAACCGAGACCTGACCGCAGACAACGGCCTCAAGCTGACCAGGGTCAACCCCTCCTACATGACCCGCCAATTCGCGGAACTTGCGCAAAAAAATGCGGCTGGCACGCAGTTCCACATCACCAGCCTCAAGCCGATCAGGCCAGAAAACAAAGCGACGGAATGGGAGGAGCGGTGGCTCAAGTCCTTCGAGCAGGGGGTCAAGGAACAGAGCGAATTCTTCGCAGATGGCCCCACCATCACCTGGTTCCGCTACATGGCTCCTCTTCTTACCGGACCCGAGTGCCTCAAGTGTCACGCCCAGCAGGGATACAAGGAGGGCGACATCCGAGGCGGCCTCAGCATCTCCATGCCCTATCCCACCCACACGCACCTCGACCTCATTATCGGCTTCGGTTCGGTGGCGGCCATCGGCCTCATTTTCATCTTCATCGGCAGCACCCTCTATGGACGGAAACAGCGCCTGTTTGACGCCACCTTCAACAACCCGGTTCCAACCTGCGTCACCGATAAAAACTACACGATTCTGATGGCGAACAAAACCTACTGGGCCGAGTTCGGCCCCCTTCCTGACCACAAAAAAACAATCAAATGCTATGACCACCGACCGGGGAAATCGTGCCACACCGAAGATTGCCCACTCACCCGGATTTTGAACGGAGCGCGTAAACACGTCCACGAACCCATCAAGGAAAAGGATGGTGTCTCCCAGTCCTTCATCACCACCGCTAAACCGCTGCTCGACGCCAAGGGCAAGGTGGTCGGGATTGTCGAAAGTTTCCTGGAAATAACCGAGAAGAAAAAGCTGGAGGAGGAGAAGGAACATCTCATCCATGAACTGCAAGAGTCCTTGGCGCAGGTGAAGCTTTTAAGCGGCTTCATCCCCATCTGCGCGTCCTGCAAGAAAATCCGCGACGACCAGGGCTTCTGGACCCAGGTTGAGTCCTACATCGCCAGCCACTCGGAGGCACAATTCAGCCATGGTATCTGCCCTGATTGCGTCACGAAGCTGTACCCAGAATTGGCGGATAAGATTCTGAAAGGGAACTAAAACCATATGGGGACAGCATGCTTAAGACCTGCTATCTTTTTCACGGCCTCAGACCCTGAATGATTCAGCCCCCAGCATCTCCCCGTTGTTTCGTAAAATCCGCCATCTTTTCCCCTCAAGTTTTCCTCCCAACCTCCCGAAAAGCACACTAGCACGGACGCGCCTTCCGCCCGCCGTGCCACACCGCAACCACCACCGGGAGCTTGCCCAATGAACATCCCAACCCAGTCCGTCCAGGGACCAGCCGCCTCCACCGACTACCAATCCCTGTATTCCGCCCGCTCCGGCAAGAGCACCTTCGAGCAGACCCTTGCCCAGGTCCAGTCGACCTCTTTCTCCCTGACCACTGCGGAAGGCGATCAGGTCACCCTTTCGGGCCTGAGCCAGAATTACCAATACACCCAGGCGATTGGCTGGTTCAACCCCGCATCCTCGGGGGTGAATTATGCCAGCAGCTCCACCAGCGCTCAAGCCATGGGCATCTCGGTGCAGGGCGACCTCAACGAGCAGGAGCTTGCCGACATCACCAGGCTGGTGGGTGAACTGACCTCCATTGCCTCCACCTTTTTTTCCGGCGACCAACAGGGGGCCATAGCCAAGGCCATGGATTTCGGCAACATGTCCATGGGCTCGGTCTCCTCTCTTTCTGCCTCGTTCAGCAGACAAACCGTTAGCCAGACCCAGATCACCAGCCACCAACCCCTGCCGGCCATGGAAGATCTCAAAGACCCGAAGCTCAAGGACCTCTACGATACATTGGGGACCAACACGAGCGGAGAGCCGGATTACGCCACCGTGCTTGAAGCGCGCTGGCAGCAAATCCTCAAGGCCCTGGATGAAATGAAAGCAAAAGAGATGGATGGGCTATTCGCCCGGAGGATGGACCCCACACCGTTACCGGTCACAGGGGTGAATACCGAACCGCCTGCCCTGCCAGCCGTCCCGCCCGAGGAGCGTGTGGCCCGGCAGATGCTGTCCCACATGGAACAGCTCCTCACCGACCACCCAAAACTGACCCCCTTTGCCAAAGCTCTGGGCGCCACCGCCATGGATACAGCCGCACGCCAACCCGAACAGGGTCTGCCGGACACCGCCAGGGCGCTGGGCGATCTGAAAAATGCCTTTCTCAACCAGCTGCACCAGTGGTTTCTACCGTCGGAACCACCAGCAACCAGCGGACAGGGCACGGCAGTATAGCCTTATCCCCGCCCCACTCCGCAGCTTACCACTTGACCACATTCACCAAAGCCGGCCCCCGCTGCACGGTCCGCTGGTATTCCACCGCCGGTTCACCAAAGGCGATGGCATAGCCAAGGGTGTGATTTTCGGGAATGCCCAACTTGCCGACCACCTCCGGGCAGACACCAAGGGACATCATGCAGATGCCGTCCCAGACCGTGCCGACCCCGTGGGCATGGGCGATCAACTGGAAGGTGGTCAGGGCGATGTGGGTGTCCTGAACCGGGCAGGGGGCATCTGCCGGGGCACTGGTGATGAGCAGGTGCGGCGCTCCCCGAAACAAGATGTCCGTGCCCTTCTCCTGCCAGGCACTGACCGTCCAACCGAGGTACTTGCCAGCCAGGCCTTCTGGCAGCATGCCAGCATCCTTCAGCTTGGCGAGGCGGTCCATGAGATGCTCTCGCAATCTGTTCATCACAGCCCGCTCCCGAACCACGGTAAAAAGCACCGACCGGGCGTTAACCCCGGTGGGCGCATGGCAGGAAACCTCCAACAACTCGTCGATCAGCTCCGGGGCCAGATTCTTGTCGCGGTAGCGGCGCACCGCCCGCCTGCCCTTGATCAAGGTCGCAAGCTGTGCCGGGTCCGGCAGGTTGCCTTTCAGCTCCGTGCTCGCGTCGGGGTCCTTGCCGAGGATGGAAACCGCTGCGGTCGGACAGACGGCAAGGCAGTGCTGGCACTGAAAGCACCCATCCTCATTGGTCATTTCCGGATACGCATCCATGGCGATCACGCCCGCCGGGCATTCAAGCACACATTCACCGCACTGGATGCAGCGCTCCTCATCGATGCGAAATTGCAGCATGGTGGACCTCGCTCCTCATCGATGCGAAATTGCAGCATGGTGGGCCCCTCCTCTCGTATTCAGGATGCTTTCGGGATGGTCTTACGTTTTAGAACATAACAACTTCTTAGCGCATTTCCCCACGGACTGCCAAGACAATTCACTCGGACTATCGGGAGCTTCTTTCCCCATCTCCACCCGCACGCTAAACACACCGAAATCCCTGCGGGCATGTAGAAGGCTTCTGGGGCTTCTCCTGAAACGTCGTGGAAAGGATGCTTGACAAGCCCTGCCTTCCTGCTATCTTTGTGGCAATAATCTAAACTATTGTCAATATTTCCCCGGAGACCGGAGATTGATGAAAAATACCGTAACCTTCCTGCCCGACAACGTCACCATCGAGGTGGATAACGGCGAAAACCTGCTGAGCGCCGCAGCCAAGGCCGGGCTCTATATCCAGGCTTCCTGCGGCGGCGACGGGGTCTGCGGCAAGTGCAAGGTCAAGATCGAACAGGGCGAGGTGGCCGCCAACAAGGCCATGCAGCTCAAGGACGAGGAGCACGCCGAGGGCTTCCGTCTGGCCTGCCAGTCCACGATCATTCAGGATTTGGTGGTCTTCATCCCCGCCGCCACCAGCAAGGACGGCAAGGCCCTCAAGGCCAAGCCCAAGACCACCCGCTCCATCTCCGCCCGCTCGCTGGACCACCTCATCGGCACCTGGCAGGTGGCGCCGCCGGTGGAAAAACGCTTCCTTACCCTTGACCCGCCGACCCTGGAAGACAATGTTCCCGATCTCCAGCGGTTGATGCGGGGTATCAAGAAAAAATGCCACGACTGCTCCGAGCCCACCTACGACCACCCGGAACTGCTGATGGAGCTGCCCGTTGTCCTACGGGAAGCCAACTGGCAGGTGACGGCGATCATGCTGCGCGGCAAGCGGGCCGAGGAGCCGGACCGGATCATCGCCTTGGAGCCGGGCGACACCACCGGCAACCTCTACGGCCTGGCCGTGGACATCGGCACCACCACGGTCTGCGGGGTATTGATCGACCTCAACTCCGGCGAGGTGATCGCCGAAGCCTCGGCCTACAACGACCAGATCGGCTGCGGCGAAGATGTCATCTCCCGAATCATCTACTCCCAGCGGCCAGGCGGCCTCAAGGGTCTGCAAGAGAAAGTAGTCCGCACCATCAACTCGGTGATCGAAACGGTCTGCAAAAAGGTGATGATCAGCCCCAGCAACATCAGCTACATCATGGCCGCGGGCAACACCATCATGAGCCACCTGCTCCTGGGGTTAAATCCAAAGTATCTGCGCGAGTCGCCCTATGTCCCGACCTGTAGCCATTTCCCTCTGACCCGCGCCGCTGCCCTGGGCATCCACGCCCATCCCTCGGTCCGCCTCTTCCTCTACCCCTCGGTGGCCAGCTACGTGGGCGGCGACATCATCGCCGGAGTCCACGCCTGCCAGATGTACAAGAGTCCCTTGCTCACCCTGTTCATCGACATCGGCACCAACGGCGAAATCGTGGTGGGCAACGAGGAGTGGATGGTCTGCGCCGCCTGTTCCGCAGGCCCTGCCTTCGAAGGCGGCGGGATCAGGCATGGGATGCGGGCCAATGCCGGGGCCATCGAGAACTTCCATATCCATCCCGAAACGCTTGAGCCGATGATCATCACCATCGACCGCATCAAGCCCTGCGGCATCTGCGGCTCCGGGCTCATCGCAATCGTGGCCGAGCTGCTAGAGGCCGGGGTTATCGACCAGCAGGGCAAGTTCAACCGCAGCCTCGACCATCCCCGCATCCGCCAGGGGATAGACGGCTACGAGTACGTGCTGGCCTGGTCCAAGGACACCCTCATGGGCGAAGACATCGCCATCACCGAGGTGGATTTCGACAACCTGACCCGAGCCAAGGGCGCCATGTACGCGGGCTACGTCACCCTGCTCGAATCCGTGGGCATGACCTTCGCCGACCTCGACCGGGTAATCATGGCGGGAAATTTCGGGGCCTACATCGATCTTGAGCAGGCGATCTGTATCGGGCTGCTGCCGGACATCGACCGCGACAAGTTCTACTACCTGGGCAACGCCTCCATGCTGGGCTGCCAGATCAGCCTCACCGACCATGTCCGCTTTAGAGAACGGATGATGGTCAGCTCGTTGATGACCAATCTGGAACTTTCGGAGAGCGCCCAGTTCATGAACCACTACATGGCCTCACTCTTTTTGCCCCACACCGACATGGCCTTGTTTCCCACGGTGCGGGACAAGCTGCCGCGGTAACTGTTAGAGCACCGCATCTGCATCGCAGTCTCGCGGTGCTCGCTTAGCTGTCATCGGCCTGCTCATGCGCAATAGCACATTTCGCAGGCCTCTTCCTAGCATCTACGGCACAGCTAACGGTTACCGCCGTGCCAATGAGCGAGACTTTTTGCGAGTCCATCAACGCCCATGGAAGACATAGAACCCGACCTGGCAGTCTGCCTGATTCACAACCCAACCAATCCCGAAGGGCTTTTCCCCTTTCTGGACACACTCCTGGCCCATGCCGACCCGGTGGCCCTCGAGATCATCGTGGTGGCAAGCCAGCCGGAACATCCCGCCCTAGTCCGGCTTGAACGGGCTTTCCCAGAGATCACCATTCTGGAAAACAGCGGTGCCGACCATCTGGCCAAGGCCCGCAACCATGCCTGCCGCTTGGCCGCTGCCCGGTATTTCTCCTTCTGGGATGAAAGTCTCCGGCCGCAACCAGGTTGCCTCGCCACTCTCATCCGCTTTCTCGATGAAACCCCGGAAGCTGGTCTGGCTGCCCCCCGAATCGTTGACGCCGAGGGCATGATCCAGCCCTCGGTGCGCTCCGCCCCTTCCCTGGCCACGATCCTCTGTCTGCACACCCCCCTGGGTCGGCTCCTCCCGACTGCGCCCCTGATCCTCAAGCACCATTTGCTTCTGGAGCAAGATCATCTGCGTTCCTTCGAGGCCCAGTGGCTGCTGGATACCTGCCTGGTGGTCCGCCGGGAGGTGGCGGAAGACATCGGCCTGTTGGACGAGGGCTTTACCGCGCACTACGCCGATGCCGATTATTGCCTCAGGGCGCGGCAGGCTGGCTGGCATCTCCACTATCTAGCCGAAGCCGTGGCAATCCAGAGCGGAACGGGATCCCCCCCCGTGGCGGCCACCAAACCCAACGCCAGTAACACCCCGCTCCTGATGAGCGACTGCACCCGTTTGCTGTTAAAAAAATGGCTACGCCCCGCCCAGTTACCCGCTTGATTCGCCCCTGAAAAGCTGTTGAAAACGTGTTGGCTTTTTGTTGATTGCCTGTTGAAATCCTGTTGACACCATCCTTGCTCTCCCCGTAAATCCTTGGCAGACAAGGAATTCCTCCTCATTGTCGCCCTGTTGGCAGCTTGCCTGCCCCCTGTTGATTTCGTACACGTTTCACGTGAAACTCTGCGGCCTTGCCGCGACAAAGTGCCACGCTGCGCAAAAACTATCCATATGCGACTCTCCGAATGGATACATTTTACTCAAGATTCTCCCCCTGGCCCGACAGATCGTCAATGACCAGACCTGAAATTATCCCCGCTGATTCAGGGGAATGCCCCCCTTGTCCGCAGGCAATGGCATGATTCGTGATATACTGGCTGCACAGAGTATAATTCCGGACAGCGTGCTCACCATCTCACGCTGCCTACACTTGAAAAACGCAAGGAGAATCAAAGTCATGAAATCACGGGTCATCACATCGGTAGCAGTAGTGGCAATTGTGGCGGCACTCTGCGTGGGCGAGGTTTTCGCGGCGGGCAGAGGCAATGGCGGGGCCGCCAATCGTGGGACCGGAACATCCAGCGCCACCCGCCCGGCAGACTCACAGCGCCGCGACGGCACCTTTTCGACAACCGGCACAACCGCCAACGGCTCCACCACTCGTCCCAGCAACGGGAGAGGCCTTCAGGACGGATCACGCCTGAACACGACCACCGCGCAATAGCACAACCCTGACCTGCCGGGTTTGAAATACCTGGTAGGCCTCTTTTCTATATATCCAAAACGGAGGCATCAGACATGAGAAATACCGGATTTAAAAAGCTCGGCGCCATCCTGGCATTCTCCCTGCTCAGCGCCGCCACCCTGGCCTGGGCAGCCACCGACTACAGCGCCATGACCAACGAGGAGTTGGCGGCAAAGCGCGGCAGTATGAAACAGGCAACGGTGGAAGAACGGAACGCCTTCCAAAATGAATGGCAGAACCGGGTGCAGAAAATGAGCCCGGAGGAAAAACAAAAAGTCATGGGCCAACCGGAAAATGCGCCGCGTGACGGATCAGGCCAGAAGTCTGGCCAGGGACAAGGCATGGGCAGCGGTTCAGGCGCAGGCGGAGGTATGGGCTCCGGTTCTGGTTCCGGTGGTATGGGTTCAGGTTCCGGTTCTGGCGGCATGGGTTCAGGCTCCGGCGGCATGGGCCGTGGTGACATGGGCGGTGGCGGACGGCGCTAATCCCCTTCCAAGACATTTTTTAGTACACCATGGCCACGCATCTACCAAGAAGCTGGCCATGGTTCATTCTGTGCAACCACCCGGAGACGCCCCCATGAACATGCGTAAAATCACCTCTCTCACCGCCCTGGTCTCTTTTCTCCTCGAGATGCTGACCAGCGTCATTCTCTACATCGTGCCCCAGGGGCGGGTGGCTTACTGGTCTGGCTGGCGATTGTGGGGCTTGAGCAAAACCCAATGGGGTAGCCTGCATGTGAATCTGGGCCTTCTTTTCCTGATCGCCATCTGTCTGCATACCTACTACAACTGGAACCCCATTATCGCCTATCTGAAAAACCGGGCTGCGGAATTGCGCATCTTCACGACGGATTTCACCGTTGCCCTCATCCTCTGTCTGGTCTTTTCTCTGGGGACCTATTGGGAGCTGGTGCCATTTTCCACCATCATCTCCATCGGCGACCAAATCAAAGAGAGTGCCGCCAAAAAGTATGGAGAGCCGCCCTACGGCCATGCCGAGTTATCCTCGCTTGCAACCTTCAGCAAAAAGGTGGAGTTGGATCTGGACGCCAGCTTGACCCGGCTGGCCGCAGCCAAGATCCGCATCACCGATCCGGGCCAGTCCATCGCCGAAATCGCCAAAATGAACAACCTGACCCCGAAGGCAGTGTATCAGGCCATGCTGGAGCCGGAACAACCCGGACAGCGCAAAAACCTGCCCGCCAATCCCCCTGGAGGTTTCGGCAAAAAACCCCTGGCTGATATCTGCCAGGAATACCAGCTCGACATGCCCGCGATCCTCCAAGGGTTTGCCGACCGCAAAATCACAGCCACCCCCGCCATGAGCATCAAGGAGATCGCCGCCGCCAATAATACCTCGCCCATGGATATCTTCGAGGCGATCAGACAGCTGGCAACCCAAAACTAAATCAGGCCACTCGCCTAGGTATATCCACCGATTTCCGCGCCAATACGATACTTTTTTACACCACTTCGTCCTGTTGCCTGTTGACATCCTTTTTGTAAAACGCTATTTTCCCACGTTACCATGCACTCTTACACTCGGGGAAACCCACCGCTTCCATCGGGAGCGGTAACTATACGATTGAAACTACAGCACGGGAGAAAATAATGAAGGTAGCAGCCATCGCGGAAAGCATCAACATCATGGGCAAAAGAAGCGGCACCGCCATGAAGGAACGGAACCAGGCCCCTGTTCAGGAGATGGCCAAGGAAGAGTCCGCCGCTGGCGCCTCCTACCTGGACCTCAACATCGGACCGGCCCGTAAGGATGGGATCGAGCTGATGCCTTGGGTTGTGCAAACCGTGGAAGCAGCCAGCTCCGTGCCCCTTTGCCTGGACACCACCAACACCGACGCCATGGCTGCCGGGTTCAAGGTAGTGAAAAACCGCGAAGCCGCGATCATGAACTCCATCTCCGCCCAGCCCGAGCGGATGGAAAAGCTGATCCCCGTTGCCGCCGAGGCTGGCTGCAACGTTATCGCCCTGCTCTGGGGCCCGGACGGCATGCCCCGCGACTCCAACGAGCGGGCGGCCATGGCTGTGGACCTGATGATGGCCCTGGCCGAGGCCGGCATCCCCAACGAAAAGATGCTTTTCGATCCGATCGGCACCCCCATCACTCTGGGCGCTGACCAGATCGCCTCAGGGCTTGAGTTCATGGAAATGCTGCAGGAGATCGCCCCTGGCGCAGGCTCCACCGTGGGTCTGTCCAACGTCAGTAACGGCGTGGCCGAGCATCTGCGCAAGTACCTCGACCGCACCTACCTCATCATGCTGATGAAGTACGGGATCACCACCGCCATCGTCAATTCCTACGACACCGAGCTCATGGCCATCTGCAAGGGCGAGCGCCAGAGCCTAGTGGACATGGTCCACGGCATGATGGACGGTAACGATCCCGATCCCGCAGGCCTCACCGGCACCGCCATTGAGCATTATAAAACCTATAAAGTTTTGTCCGGCCAGAACGTATTCAGCGAGTCCTGGCTGACTCTGTAAAAAAGCGGTAGTATATAGAGGCCGCTTTCTCGAATTCGGGACGGCCTTTCTAAAAGAGGGGGCTGCGGCCTCCTCTTTTTTTGTTTTGGGGTTTGAAAGTTATGGCAGACATCCCTTCGCACCACATGATCTACGGCAACCTCGCCGATTACGTCACCGGCGAACCGCTGGTGGACACCGACGACGAGCGCTACCGCCAGAAGCTGGCCCGGCTGCTCGTGGAAGAACGGGGCTTTGCCAAAAACGAATTGGAGATGCGGCGCAGGATTGAAACCCTGTTCGCCCATCAGTTCGTGGCCTCGAAGATCGATATCGTGGTGAGCATCACGGGCCAACGGGTGATGGTGCTCCGCTACGGCCCCGGCTCGCTGGTAACTCGGGAACGCCCGGCTATAGCCGCAGCCAGGGTGCTGGAGGAAAACCAGATAATCCCTTTAGCGGTGGTGACCAACGGCGAGGACGCCGAGCTGCTGAACGCCAGAACCGGCAAGGTGCTGGCCACCGGACTTGCCGCGATCCCCACCAGGGAAGCGGTTTTAAAGATGATGCCCACCCTGGATTTCACCTCCGTCGCCCCGAAACGGCGGGAACCGGAGCTGCGCATCCTCAATGCCTTTGACGTGGAAATCTGCTGCGCCGGTGGCCCTTGCGCCTTGCCCGGAGCGAAAGAAGGCTGATCTTCGGAAGAAACTCCATCGGAGAATAGCGCAAATGCCGCTTTGGTAATGATAAAGATGGAAAAAGCGGTAAAGGTTTGAGCCATCATATCAAAAAAAATTCCGCCGGAAACCTACTCCGGAGCCATGTTTTATTTCAAACTTCAATCGTTATGCCTTTAGCCATTCCGCACCGGTGGCCCATCTTTAACTTGTGCGGCTTCCCGTGCCAAGGATAGAAAGCTTTTCTGAGACATGTCACTAATCAAATGAATAAAGAATCCTTCACTAATTTGGCTGCCTTCTGGCGGATCGTGGAAGCGCTCAGTCCCCAACAAATTCCGAAGGCCTCTCCTAATGATAAGACCGAACCGGCGCGCGACTGGAAGGCGGACAACAGTCCTCCATGGTTGGATGCTGACTTCAAGCGGCGCCCTATTTCCTTGGATAAGAAATGGAGCCACAGCGTCTATGCGGCTACCTATGAATGCCACCACTTCATCAAATCGCTTGAACGATACCTAGAAAAGCAACCCGAGGTTTTCGAAGCGCGTCTGTCAGGAAAGTTTTGTGTTTTCTTTCTTGCTTTTGATGAACATGGCCGCCCGCTAATTGAAACCTTAATGCTCAGCATGGCGGCATGGGCTTACGGCATCATTGAGGGCAAGGGCCTTGCATCGCTATCCAATAGCGACGCATGCGACATCTCTGACCTTCATGTGTCGGCGGTAGCCCTTGATCTTCCTCCAACCAATAGTGGGTTTTCGGGTTTCGATAAACAACTCGACGGGCTGCGCGAAGAGCTTGCATGGCGCCTGGGCAACTTACCCGAGGGTCAGCCAGTCGATGGCCGATGGTTTTCTGATTTCATGCAGTTAGTCATCGACAAGTGCAAGTTGCAAAATCTAGTCGTTGGAGAGCTAGAGCATCGTGTCAAATCTGCGCAGATATACCGACCGAAAAAAGAAAATCCTAAGCCAAAATCCGATGACGATTTTCTGAATTCTTTCTTTATTAAGGATCTTAATCGTCTCATCACCGTCGGATTGGATGGTATTGGAGAAGGACTGCGTTGCTATCTGGAGCCGCCATCAGAGATGGTGCAAACTAATGTGAGGACGGATCGTGCCAAAGCGCTTGATCTACTGCAACCGGAACTCTTTCCAGAAGGCTGCTGGCCAGCAGAACATCCCTTGGTCTGGAGCCAACAGATCGCAATTAACGCCATATGGAAGAACATCGGAGACGGCAAGGGTATCTTCGCCGTTAACGGCCCGCCTGGAACCGGCAAGACGACGCTCCTACGTGACATAGTAGCCGCGATTATCGTTGCTCGCGCCAAAATCCTTGCCGAACATGGAAGCCATCTTCTTGGCGCTAAACATACGCTCGAAATTGGCAACAAGACCATTCCGTACTACGACCTTGACAACGCTCTCTCCGGTTTTTCAATCGTCGTCGCTTCCAGCAACAATGGTGCCGTTGAAAACGTCTCGCTTGAGCTACCGAAGGAAAATGCAATTCATGACATTTGGTCTGGTCAAGCTGATGTGTATCGCGACATTGCAGGGAAATTGATCGGCGAACCGGCTTGGGCGTTGATCGCAGGTCGCCTTGGCAACAAGAAAAATCGGTCAAAATTCATAAACAGTTTTTGGTGGCTCAAGAGCACTGAGGACCAGCCTATTGCCGGCCTGAAGGAGCGGCTCGATTTAATTGACCAGGGTAAAGCGACGGCGTCAATCTCTTGGGAGGACGCGGTGAGCGGTTTCAATAAGGCGTTAGCTGATGAGAAAAAATGGCGCGAACGCTTGTCCCTGCTTGGGGGATTTCCTGCGCAAATCGCCAATCTCAAACATGACATGGCAGCAGCCCTACAGGAACAGTCCCGTGTCAATGAAGAGCTGATTTTTCTGCCAGAACAGATCAACCGTCAGATGGATCGACTTGCCGAAACCAGCAAGTCACGACGGAAACTGGATGAGTGCCTAAATAAATTCATAGCCATCCGACCGGGCATCCTCGACTGGATTTCCACCTTCGGTAAGTCTCATCGCCAGTGGCGGGACGACGTCCATAAGATAATGGAAAAACAGCAGTGTGCCGAGCATGAAGAAGAAATGATGCAGAAGGAATTAGCTGATCTACAAAAAAAACAGAGTTTACGGAAAAATCGCGTCGATAATATTCAACTACAAATTCAGAACCTCTCTGCTAGAATTGCCCATACAGAAGCGCAACTAGCGGAGGGCAAGTTTTTGCTTGGAAAATACTGGCCGAACATGAATGCCCCAGATCACGAACAGGAAAAATCCAGTCCTTGGGCATACAGCGATTGGCGCAAGGATCGTATCCGCGTATTTATCGCCGCGATGAATCTACATCGCGCCTTCATCGAAAACAACGTCCATAAAATGAAGGCAAACCTCGGCATTGCTATGGATATGTTGGATGGCAAAATTACAGACTCAAAAACGAGAGCCAAAGCTCTTGACTCTCTTGCTATCGCCTGTCCGGTTATCTCGACCACCTTTGCCTCGGTATCTACACTGTTTGGCGAAGTTGGGGCGGAAAGCATCGGCTGGCTACTGATCGACGAAGCAGGACAGGCAACTCCACAAGCAGCCGCTGGAGCAATCTGGCGCGCTTGTCGCACTGTTGTTGTCGGCGATCCGTTACAACTGAAACCTATCGTAACAATCCCACGGACTATCGAAGCATCCCTTGCCGCATACAACGGCAATGTTCCTCTCTGTTGGCATCCCTCGAAGATATCTGTCCAAATCCTGGCCGACCAGGCCACGCCAATCGGTACAACGGTTGGTGCCTGCGATGGTGCACTATGGGTCGGTGCTCCACTTCGTGTACATCGCCGTTGCGACAATCCCATGTTCACGGTTTCCAACGCTATTGCCTATGACGGCTCAATGGTGCAACAGAAAAAGCCCTCTGCTGTAACCTGGCCGGCCAGTCTCTGGATTGACGTAAAGAAAGATAGTAATGACGGCAACTGGATTCCTGCCGAAGGCGAAATCCTCAAATCGCTCCTATTAAACCTAATACAGAATCACCAAGTCCCGCGTGATGAAATCTTTCTTATCTCCCCGTTCAGGGATGTCGTTCGTCAATTGAAGAAGATCGGTAGCGGTCACCACCTCAACCTCAACGAAAAGCGTGTTGGCACTATCCATACGACCCAGGGCAAAGAAGCGGAAGTGGTTATTTTTGTGCTTGGTGGAGGAACAGTGGGTTCCCGAGACTGGGCGGCATCAGAGCCGAACCTGCTCAATGTTGCGGTGAGCCGGGCGAAGGCACGTCTCTATGTGATCGGGGATAGAAGCGACTGGGCGAAGCGACCATTTTTCGATGTGCTTGACAGGGAGTTGCCGTAGCAACCTGCCCACTGTGTTAAAAGATTAATCCAACCACAATATACCCAACCCCAGAACGGAGACATAGCCATGACACAACAGTGGAGCAAGACAAGCTGGCAGCAATTCAACGCCCTGCAACAGCCCAACTGGCCGGATAAAAATGAGTTTGCAGAGACGGTGCAGACCATCTCCAAGTTGCCGCCCCTGGTCTTTGCCGGAGAGATCCGCACCTTGAAGAAACAACTGGCCATGGCCGTCGAGGGCAATGCCTTTCTCCTCCAGGGCGGCGACTGCGCCGAGGAGTTTTCCATGTGCACCGCGCCCTCCATCCGGGAGCTTTTGAAGGTCATCCTCCAGATGGCGGTGATCATGAGCTACGCAGGCGGCAAGCCGGTGATCAAGGTGGGCCGCATGGCCGGGCAGTACGCCAAGCCGCGCTCCGCCGATACGGAAATGGTAGATGGCGTGGAGCTGTCGAGCTACCGAGGCGACATGGTCAACGCCATCGATCCGACGCCCGAGGCCCGGCGGCCGGACCCGCAGCGGATGCTCAAGGGCTACCATCTGGCCTGCGCCACCATGAACATCCTGCGCGCCTTCACCATGGGCGGCTACGGGTCGCTGGAGCGGGTGCATTCCTGGAACAACGAGTTCGTGGGCCGCTCCCCCCAGGGCCAACAGTATGAAAAACTGGCCCGGCAGATCGACCAGGCCATCAACTTCATGCGCATCGTGGGCATCGCCACCGATATTCCCCAACTCACGCAAGCCAGCTTCTACACCTCCCACGAGGCGCTGCTTCTCGGCTACGAGCAGGCCCTGACCCGCCAGGATTCCACGAGCGGCGACTGGTACGACTGCTCGGCCCACATGCTCTGGATCGGCGAGCGCACCCGCCAGATCGACGGGGCGCATGTGGAATTCTTTCGGGGGGTGCATAACCCCATCGGGGTCAAGATCGGTCCCAACCACAATCTTGACGATGTGAAAAGGCTGGTCAGCGTCCTCAACCCGGACAATGAGCCGGGCCGCCTGACCCTGATCACCCGCTTCGGCGCAAAAAAAATCGCGGACAGCCTGCCCGGCCTGGCCCGCGCCATGAAGCAGGAAGGGTTTAAGCTGGTCTGGAGCTGCGACCCCATGCACGGCAATACCTACACCGCAGAGACCGGCCACAAGACCCGAAATTTCGACGAAATCATGAACGAGATCCGCTCGTTTTTCGAGATCCATTGGGCCGAAGGTACCGTACCCGGCGGCATCCATTTTGAAATGACCGGGGAAAACGTCACCGAATGCACCGGCGGCAGCAGAAAAATCCTTGACCATCATCTGGCCGAGAATTACCTGACCAATTGCGACCCGCGTCTCAACGCAGAGCAGAGCCTGGAGCTTGCCTTCCAGATTGCGGAGCTGATGCGGGAAAAATAACCGCTTCTGTATTAGAGACAAAAAAAGCCCGGCGCATGGAGAATGCGCCGGGCTTTTTTTGTGCTCACCTTCCTGAAAAAAACTTACAGCCTGGGCGGCCCCGACAGGATCATCTCGGCAATGGTCTTCTTAAGCTTGGGCAGTTGGCTCAGCTGCTCCCCAAGCAGCTCTTGCTCAAAGGCCACCAGCTCGCGAAACAGAGAGGCCCGTTCCACACTGGGAACCGCCTGTCGATCCCCTACGATCTCCTGGCAGCGGAAACAGCCGGGAAATTTCTGCATCTTGCCGTTGGGAAAGGTGAGGCTGGACGGCACCCCGTGCATCCGGCAGATCATCAGCCGGTGGAGGTAGAGGCCGCAGCGCCCCTTTTCATTGAGCGGGCACATGAGCTGGGGTCGCTCGCCTCTGGCCAGCGCCTTTTCACAGGCTGCGGCATACTCGGCAGCCCGGTTTTCCATGGCCGCGCGCCGCTCCGGTTCAAGCTCCATCAACCCCTGCCAGAGATAGGCCCATTCCACATAGGTATGGTGCTGAAAATAGGAATCGCAGCAGTTGTCCGGGCAGCCGTCGCAGGTAAAGTCCAGCTGACGGGCGACGATGTCGTAGGCCTGTTCCATACGATCGTACAGATCGGCTATTTTCGCGGCAAGTTCCGGTTGCAGAATAGAGCCTTCCATGATCAATTGTCCTTGTTGTGTTGAAAAGAACCAATCTACCCGAAAACAAACTTTCCTTCAAAGACATCCGACATGACCTCTCTTCTTCCCTGCTTCAAGGCCTACGACATCCGCGGTCGAGTGCCCGATGAACTGAACGAACCCCTGGCCTTTAACATCGGCCAGGCGTACAGCGCCCAATTTGCCCCAAAAAAGGTGGCCATCGGCCACGACATCCGCCTCTCCAGCCCTGCGCTGGCAAAAGCCTTGGCCGATGGCTTTCTCGCGGCCGGGGTGGATGTGGTGGACCTGGGCCAGGTCGGCACCGAGGAGATCTACTTCGCCGCCTTTAATCTCGCGGTGGACGGCGGGGTCATTGTCACCGCCCGCCACCATCCGGCGGACTACCACGGCATGAAGCTGGTCCGCCAGGGGTCCAGGCCCATCTCCGGCGACACCGGCCTGCGGGAGATCGAGCGGCTGGCCGCGGAAGGCCATCGCCTCACTGCCGACAAACCCGGTGTTCTGACCCACTTGAACAACAAGCCCGCCTACCTTGAACACCTGCTGGGCTATATCAACAAAAAAGCCCTGAAGCCGCTCAAGATCGTAGCCAACCCCGGCAATGGCTGCGCCGGCGCGGTGATCAACCGGCTAGCGCCGAAGCTGCCCTTCGACTTCATCAAACTCCAGTGGGAACCGGACGGTGCCTTTCCCAACGGGGTGCCAAACCCGCTACTCCCGGAAAACCGCGAGGTCACGGCCAAAGCGGTTCGGGAACATGGCGCGGATTTTGGCCTTGCCTGGGACGGAGATTTTGACCGCTGCTTTTTCTTTGACGAACAGGGGGGCTTTATCGAGGGCTACTACCTGGTCGGGTTGCTGGCCCAGGCCATGCTGGCCAAGCATCCGGGGGCGAAGATCATCCACGATCCGCGCCTGGTGTGGAATACCCAGGAGATTGTCCGTCAGGCGGGCGGCATCCCGGTGCTGAGCAAGACCGGCCACGCCTTTATCAAGGAGCGGATGCGGGTCGAAGATGCGGTGTACGGCGGCGAGATGAGCGCCCACCATTACTTCCGCGATTTTGCCTACTGCGACTCCGGCATGATCCCCTGGCTGCTGGTGGCCCAGATCTTGAGCACCTCCGACCAGCCGCTCTCCCACCTGGTGCGGGAACGCCAAGCGGCTTTTCCGGTGAGCGGCGAGATCAACAACCGGGTGGCAAACCCTGCGGCGGTGATTGCCAGGGTGGAGGAGTTTTATGCCAAAACTCCAGGGGAGAAGGATTACACCGATGGGCTGAGCTTTACCGCAGAGAACTTCCGCTTCAACATCCGCAGCTCAAATACCGAGCCGGTCCTGCGCCTCAATGTGGAAAGCAAGGGCGATGCCGCGCTCTTGGCGGCAAAAACAGCAGAGCTTTTGTCCCTGATCCGGGGTTGAGACGAATAACCTTGGCACATTGCAGATGCGTGCAGAGGTGACGCTCCGAGTGTGGGCTGGCCCTTAAAAACCTGTTGACAATAAGTTGTTGCTTATGATGTTATGGGTGTGGAGAGAGAAATGAGTGACAAGGGTATTGATGAAGTTATAGAATTTTTCAAAGCGCTTGGGGATCTGTCGCGACTCAGGCTTATCCGGATTCTTGCTTCGTCTGAAGAAAATCTGTACTGCGTTGCCGACCTAGCCAAGAAGCTCGGAATCACTCAGCCAGCAGTGTCGCAACACCTCAAGGTTTTGCGGCATATTGGCGTTGTATCCTCCAGCAAGATGGGTTTCCGGGTGTATTACAGAATCAACAGGGATGTCTTGACCGGACTTAGAGGGAATATGGATGCCTTATGTAAATCGAGTGATATCCCTTGCCCGAAAGGTGAAGTCTGTGAAACATGCACAGGGGCTTTCTGCCCGATGAAGTAAATTTTTTTACCCGAGGATATAAAGTTCATACGCAATTGCATATATAGTTGTTGCTTGTGACGGGCTCATTATTGTGCTGGAAAAATGGCTGTGATGAAACCAAAAAAACAGAGGGGGAAAAAATGAAAACAAAATTGTATCTGATCTTCGGTGTGTTGGTGCTCTTTTTCGGAAATGCAACTTTCTCTTTTGCCGGAACCCCAAAACGCCTGGATATGGGGACGGGGATGTGCCGGGAGCTAAATTTTAACAACAGCGGCTGGGTGAGCGAGGGTCATGACCTCTTCAAAAAAAATTGCAAATCTTGCCACCACCGTGGAAATGACAAAAAAGCGCCTTTCTTGGAAGTGGAGACCACAACCTCGGAAGGATGGAACCGGGTTTTTTACAGAAAAAATGCCAAGTGCGCCAAGGACGGCTCCTGGGGAACGTTGACCACGGAGCAAATTCTGAAGTTGAATGACTACCTCTACTGGAACGCTTACGGCACCTATGATGCCCGCACAGCTGAACGCTGTGGTTGATGATCTCTTCTTTCCCCGGTCGGGGAAAACGAAATCGGGCGCTGCCTGAAAACGAAAAGGCCTCCACACGGAGGCCTTTTCGTTTCACTGCCAATTTATTTTCTTAAAATGAATCTGTCCCATCTCTCATCGTGATCCTACCTTTTCAATTGGCGGTCACCATCGCCAAAAAGCCATGCAGGCTTGCCGTGACCACAAGCGCCAAGCCAACCTTGCGGTGGATGCCGATTTTCACCTGAATCCAATGCTGGCCGGAAAACAGCTGGAACATGAGCAGCATAAAATTGATCCCCCCGAGTAGCTGCACCAGGGACATTCCGCCGATCCGCATACTCACCCTCCCCTCAGAATGCTGAAACCACCAGCCGAAACTATTGCAGGCCCACGGTCGCCGTTGCCGTGTTGCCGCTACCGTGCATATTACAGAAGGCTGCCGATTCTAGGGTGATCGGTCCGGTCAGCACATACTCAAAGGTGCGGCTAAACTCGGCCGCCTCCGGAAGATTGGTGCCGCTGAACTCCCAGCGGGCCGCTTCCTGGCCATTGATGATGAGATTCACCATTTTCGTGTGATGGAAAAAATTGTTGGCGCTGTGCGTGACAAAAAGGGTGATGGTAATCTTCTCCCCTTGCTTTGCATTCGCCGGAACTTCCAACCGGACAGCAGACTTATTGGCCAAGGCCGAACCCGCGCCCAGAAAAAACAGGGCGATTACCAGCAGCAGCAATTTTTTCATAGTGCTTCCTCCTCTGTCTTGTTGAGAAAAGCCCTTACTGCTTTAGTATATCAGATGGCGTCCACGATTGTGTTGAAGATTGTACTGGGGCGCATGGCCTGGGTGGCTCTTCCCCGATCCGGGCGATAATACCCGCCGATATCCACCGGCCGCCCCTGGGCGCTGTTCAGCTCAACAACAACCTTGGCCTCGTTGTCTTCAAGCGCCTGCGCCACCTTGGCAAACCGGGCCTGCACCTCTGTATCCTTGCTCTGCCCGGCCAGCGCTTGCGCCCAGTAGAGAGCCAGGTAAAAATGGCTGCCCCGCGTATCCCGCTCCCCCACCTTACGAGACGGCGACTTCTCGTTTTCCAAAAACTTGCCGATGGCCTGATCCAGCGTCTCGGCAAAGAGCAGCGCCTTTTCATTCTTGAAGGTGGCGTAAATATGCTCGAAGGATGGCACCAGCGCGCAAAACTCCCCCAAGGAATCCCAGCGCAGATGGCCTTCCCGCAAGAATTGCTCCACATGCTTGGGCGCTGAACCGCCCGCCCCGGTCTCAAACATCCCGCCGCCGTTCATCAGGGGCACAATGGAGAGCATTTTGGCGCTGGTACCCAGCTCCAGGATGGGGAACAGGTCGGTGAGATAGTCGCGCAGCACGTTGCCGGTAACGGAGATGGTATCCTCGCCCTTTCTAATCCTTTCCACCGAGAAGCGCATCGCCTCCACCGGCTGCCTGATCCGGATATCCAGACCGCTGGTGTCGTGGTTTGGCAGATAGGTCTTCACCTTGGCGATCAGCTCGGCATCGTGGGCCCGGTTGGCATCCAGCCAAAAGATGGCCGGAGTATCCGTTGCCTTGGCGCGGTTCACCGCCAGCTTGACCCAATCCTGAATCGGCGCATCCTTGGTCTGGCAGCCACGGAAGATGTCGCCCGCTTCCACCGGTTGCGCCAGCAGGGTCTCGCCGGAGGCGGTATCCACCATGCGAATGGTTCCCTTACCCGACGCCAAAAAGGTCTTGTCGTGGGAGCCATATTCCTCGGCCTTTTGCGCCATCAGCCCAACATTGGCGACGCTTCCCATGGTGGCGGGATCAAAGGCGCCATGGATTTTGCAATCTTCAATGACCTCTTGGTAGATCGTGGCATAGCAACGATCCGGCACCATGGCGATGGTGTCGTGCAGCTGGTCATCAGCCCCCCACATCCTGCCGCCGTCCCGGATAACCACAGGCATGGAGGCATCGACAATCACGTTATTGGGGACATGCAGATTGGTGATACCCTTGCTGGAATCCACCATGGCCAATTCGCAATTGGTTGTATAGGTCGCCTGGATGTCTGCCTCAATCGCCGTGCGCTGCGCCTCGGGCAGGCTCTGGATTTTGGCATAGAGATCGCCTAAGCCGTTGTTGACGGTCACCCCCAGCTCCTTGATGACCGCAGCGTGCTTGGTGAAAACATCCTGATAAAAGACGGAAACACAGTGGCCGAACATGACCGGGTCCGAGACCTTCATCATGGTCGCCTTGAGATGCAGCGACAGCAGTACCCCGTCATTCTTAGCCGCCACAATCTGCTGGGCGTAGAATTTCCGCAAGGCAGCAACATTCATGACCGAGGCATCGATAATCTCGCCGGCAAGCAAAGGGGTTTTTGCCTTGAGCACCGTGGTGCTGCCATCGTCGCCAACAAACTCGATCCGCATCTCGCACGCCTTGGCAATCGTCACCGACTTTTCGCTGCCGTAGAAATCCCCGCCAGTCATATGCGCAACCCGGGTGGTCGGAATTTCCTTCCCGCAAAATCGGGTTTACCGCACTGCCCAAGACCTTGGCGAATCGGGCCTGCAGCTCTTTCTCGACCTCTGTTTTGGGAGCCTCTGGGTAATCCGGGAGAGCATACCCCTTCTCCTGCAGCTCCTTGAGCGCCTCCTTGAGCTGGGGGACCGAGGCGCTGATATTGGGCTGCTTGATGATATTGGCCTCGGGCTGTTTGACGAGCTTGCCCAATTCACCCAGATCATCGGGGATTCTCTGGCTCTCGCGCAGATGTTCCGGAAAGTTGGCGATGATTCGCCCGGCCAGGGAGATATCCTTTGTGGTCACAGAGATGCCCGAGTCCTTGGTATAGGCCTGGAGGATTGGGAGCAGGGAATAGGTTGCCAGTGCGGGGGCTTCATCAACTTCGGTGTAGATAATCGTTTGAGTGGCCATATGTTTTCCTTCATTTATGTGTCTAAATCGACAAGGCTGTGTTCTCTTTAAAAAGGCGCTTTGGGAGGTGCTAAACCCATGCCAGAAAGTCAAAAGGATTAGCACATACCGGTTGGGATTGCAAATAGCATCTTGTTCGGCTCCCGCCGCTTTTGCCCCGCCGTCCCATGATTTACTGGTTGCTTTTCCTCGTCTCGCCGCCATACAATGGGGCATCCCATCCTACAGAATTTCTGGAGACCGTCTTCATGAGTGAATTTGCCTGGAGCGCCAAATACAGCATCGGCAACGCGCAGATCGACGCCGAGCACCAGAGGCTGATCGAGCTGGCCAACGATGTCGCCACCTTTGCTGCGAGCGGGGAAAAACTCCCACGGATCAAGGGGGCCATCGTCGCCGAGATGAACGCCACCATGAAAGCCAGCGGCACCGCAGTCAAACCGGAATAAGCTTCCCGCCTCCTTAAATCACAGCTTAGGAACCTCCAGCCATGACCACCGTGCCCAAAACCGTTTCCCCCTTTGTCATATACCTGTTTCTGGTGATCGGCCTGTTGTCCGCCGTAGCCTTCCGGCTAATGACCATCATCAACACCTTCAGCCCCGCCCTCTTTCGACCGGTCTGGTATTTTGGGGTCATCGGCTATATCTTCTTTTTCGCCTACCGCTACCATATCTCCGAGAAACGCAAAAACGCCATCCGCACCAACCGGCTGCTGGAAAAAATCCAGGACGGCAGTGAGATCACCAGCGAAGACCGGGCGCTCATCGCCTATGTGCTCTCTTCCATCATCAAATCCAAGGAAAACCTCAACTACCTGTTCATCTTTGTCCTGTCCATTGCTGCGGTTGCCGTGGATATCGTGCTCGCTCTCCAGGGTCATTAACCGGCTAGGCCCGGAATACAGAGTACTCCGTATTCTCTGTCCCGATCGGAAATCCGGCAGCAAACCTCTTGAATTTTACTGTTTTTCCGTTATAACAAGGCCTTGCTGCCCTGCGTGCAACCCTTAATCCTGGATGCCAAGATGCCATGAAAACAATTCTGGTTGTAGACAACCACCCTGTTGTCTTGAAACTGCTGGTGGAATTCCTGAAAAAACAGGGTCACGAGGTGATCACGGCGGAAGACGGGCTTGCAGCCCTGGAAATTCTCAAAAAGGTACGGCCAGACATCGTTTTTACCGACCTGATCATGCCCAACATCAATGGGGAAAAGCTCTGCCAGATTATTCGCAGCCGTGCCGAGCTGAAGCAAATCCATATCATCATTTACTCGGCCACGGTGCTTGAGGATGAAACCAATATTCTCAGCCTCGGAGCCGATGCCTGTATCGCCAAAGGACCGTTCAAGAACACCGAGGCGCATATCGCCACGGTCATCGAACATATCGACAACGGCACCATCCATGAATTTAAGGACAAGATCCTCGGCGCTGAAGACCTGTACAAACGGCATATCACCACGGAGCTGCTGTTTTCCAAACGGCACTATGAGATTATCTTCAACAGCATGCCCGAAGGGGTGGTGGAGTTCACTCTAGACGGCACGATTTTCCATGCCAACGCCGCCGCCCTTGCCCTGTGCGGCCTGGGGGAAGAACACCTGCTGGCCTCCAGCTTTTTTGATCTTTTCAGCGGAGAACACCGCGAACGCCTGCGCTCCCTGCTGCACACCCCTGGTCGCGCCCCGCTGGTCATCAAAGAGACCGCGCCCATACTGCTCAACGGCAAAATGGTCACCATCCATTTTCTTCCCAGCAACGATGCTGCGCACGATTTTATCATCGCCATCATGCGGGATCTCACCGAAAAGATCACCTCCGCGCGGGAGCTTGATCTGCTGCGCCGCCAGCAGGAACGCATCCTCAACGCCGTTGGTGAAGGGATCGTCGGCCTTGACAGCCAAAACCGCGTCACCTTTGTCAACCCGGCAGCCCTTGCCATGCTTGGCTATGAACAGCATGAGCTGGTGGGCAATAGCCTGCGGGAGATAGTCCACGCCTGTGCGCCGGAGGAAGAAAAAAGCCCTGACAATGGTTGTCCGATCTGCGCGGCCAGCCTGGACGGCATAGTTCGCAAGGGCACCGAAACCTTCTGGCGCAAGAGCGGGACTGGTTTTCCGGTTCGCTACACCTCCACCCCAATCCTGGAAGATTATGAAATCCTGGGCGCGGTGGTCACCTTCGCCGATATCACTGAACGCAGAAAAATGGAAGAAAAGCTCCGGGAATCAGCCATGACCGATGAGCTTACCGGCCTTTTCAACCGTCGCGGCTTCATGACCCTGGCCGACAAGCTGATCAAGATCAGCGTGCGCGACAAAACAGATCTTCTGCTCGTCTATGTCGATTTTGACAACATGAAATGGATCAACGACTCTCTCGGCCATACCGTGGGCGACCAGGCCCTCGTTGAAACCGCGACCCTGCTTGGGGATACCTTCCGGCTGGCCGATGTTGTCGCACGACTGGGCGGAGACGAATTTGTCATCCTCTGCACGGACAACTCGGCCCTGGGCAACGAAGAAACCATTCTCAGCCGCCTGAACGAAAATATCGAGAAAACCAACAGGCTTATCAGCCGGCAATACCCATTGTCCCTCAGCGTCGGGGTCGGCCCCTACGAACACCTGAGCCCCTGCTCCATCGACGAGCTGCTCCGCCGGGCAGACCGGGCCATGTACGAAAATAAGGGGGGGAAAAAGACTCACAACCAGGACGGCTGAACGCTGTAGCCCCACCACAATAGTTCCGAAGAGGCTGGACTCCGGTTTTCATCGGCATGACAGCTGCCTTGCCAGACCGTCATAAAAAAATTCCCCCTACTTTTTCCCTTGAATTTTTCCCATCCCGCCCGTTATAGTAAAAATTATCATTAACCTTTAGGAAGGGTGCGCATGGATATTAGTGTTGATAGAAATGTTGTAGAATTCAAGCCTGGCAATACCCAGGAAACCGCGGCCATGGAACTGCTCTGGCGGGTCATTGTGGACTGCATGCGGGAGAACAAAAAGCTGGTACCCATCGGCGAGTACATCCCGGCCAAGGAAAATCTGGCCCGTTTTGTCATCGAGGGGATTCCCGGTGGCAAAACCCAGTGGTCTGATCTCAAGGCTGCGGCTGACAACACCTACTACTGCTCGGTCTGCAACAAGTACATGGCGGTGAAAAAGGACAGCGAGATCCCGAAATGCTGCGGCAGGGACATGGAAACCATGGACTGATTTTCGCCCAGAAGATCTTTTACTCAAAAAGGAGAGCCACATCATGGACAAGTATGAATGCCCCTGCGGTTATGTCTACGACCCGGAGGAGGGTGATTACGAACACGGCATCGAGGCCGGCACCGCCTTTGCCGATCTGCCCGATGACTGGGCCTGCCCCAAGTGCGGGGCAGAAAAAGAAAGTTTTTATCAGGTGTAAACACCCAAAGGCGAAACACCCGCCTCACCCCGCCCCCTGGAAACCTCCTCCCTCCCTGGTTTTCAGGGGGTATTTTTTTGCTTGCCTCCCCATTCCCATGACCCCGGATTGTCAACAACCGAGCCGCCGTTTTTTTACGATTTCCGCAAACAGCAAAAAGCTGTACAATGCAGGGCACCATGAATATAAACAACGAAGACCACGCAAGACAGACCATCGCCCTCTGGCAAACAGACCCGGCAAAGGCGCAGCTCAAAAACCTCAGGCTTGCCCTGGAATCCCTGGAGCTCAGCCAGATGTACTATGAGCAGAAAGGCAACGAGCCAGGCATGGCCAGGGCTACCGCCTGCCTGACCATCATCACCGCCCGCATCAGCGAAATTGAAACCGAGTAGGCCGGGGAGTACGCCATGCACACCATTTTTTCCAGCATCGGTCTGGTCCTCGCCATTGTAGGGCTTGCCATCTCCGTGGCCTTCTGGATTCCCAGGCTCTGCAACCGGACCCGGCTCAGGGAGATGCTCGGCTCCAGATACCCCGTGGTCTATGTGGTTTATATTGCCAACGGCCCCCTGCTTTTGCTGCTTGGCGCCATTTTGCTGATCACCTTCCGCTAAACATTAACCGGACAAGGAAAAAATAATGAGCACCGAAACACCATACGGCTGGAACGCGGCCACGGGTATGACCCTGCTGGCAAAACTAAAAAGCGACCTCAAGGCCGCCATGCTGAGCAAAAACGAGACGGTGAAGGGCGCTCTGCGCATCATCATCAGCGAGTTCCCCACCAAGATCACCATGGCCATTACCCTGGAGAGCGGCAAAAAGAGCACCCGGGCCAAGCGGGACGACGAGATCACCGACGACGACATCCTCAGCCTGATCATGGGCTTATGCAAATCGGAAAAACAAACCCTGGAGTACAAAAAAGAGACCAGCTCCGAGTATCTGGAGATCCTGGAATCATACCTGCCCAAGATGGCCACGGAAGAAGAGATCACCGCCTGGGCCAAGGAAAACATCGATCTTTCCCAGTTCAAGAACGCCCTGCAGGCCATGGGTCCGATCATGAAGCATTTCGGCAAGACAGCCGACGGCAATGTGGTGAAGAAGGTGCTGGCCGGAATGGCGGGGTAAGAATCAGACCCCTTCTGTTAACAAGGCCTTGAACTCCTCATCGTCCAACGCCTCTTTCTCAAGCAGCACTTGCGCGATCTTTTCCAGAAGAGGCCGCTGTTCGACCAGGGTTTTTTCCGCCAGCACCATGCGCGCCTCGATGATCTTGCGCACCTCCTCGTCGATGAGCAGGGCCGTCTGATCGCTGAACTCCTTCTGCTGGAACAAGCCCTGCTGTAAAAACTGGTTTGCCTGTTGCAGGTAGGTGACCTGGCCGAGTTTTTCGTTCATCCCATACATGGTCACCATGCTGCGGGCGATGTCCGTGGCCCGTTGCAGATCGTTCTGGGCGCCGGTGGTGATCTCGTCGAAGATGATTTTTTCCGCAGCCCTGCCCCCCAGAAGCACGTCGATCTTTTCCAGCAGCTCGGTCTTGGACATCAGAAAGCGGTCCTCGGTGGGGAGCTGCATGGTGTAGCCCAAGGCGCCGATCCCACGCGGCACGATGCTGATCTTGTGCACCTTTTCTGCGGTCTTGCGGAAGGTGGCCACCAGGGCGTGCCCGGTTTCGTGATAGGCCACGGTCTTCTTCTCCGTCTCGTTGAGCACCCGGTTTTTCTTCTCCAAACCAGCCACGATCCGGTCGATGGCCTCTTCAAACTCCGTGGCCTCCACCTGCTCCTTGCCCTTGCGCACCGCGAGCAAAGTGGCCTCGTTGACCAGATTGGCAAGATCCGCCCCGGTAAAACCAGGGGTCCGGCGGGCGATGATCTCCAGATCAACCGCCGGGGCAATTTTGATCCCCTTGGCATGCACCGCCAGAATGGCCACCCGCTCCTTGAGGTCTGGCCGGTCCACCAGGATATGCCGGTCGAAGCGGCCCGGCCTGAGCAAGGCCGGGTCCAGAATCTCGGGCCGGTTGGTGGCGGCGAGGATCACCACTCCCTTATTCACCTCAAAGCCGTCCATCTCGGCAAGGAGCTGATTCAGGGTCTGCTCCCGCTCGTCGTGGCCACCCATCATGCCGCTGCCCCTGGCCTTGCCCAGCGAATCCAGCTCGTCGATGAACACGATGCAGGGCGCCTTGGCATTGGCCTGCTCAAAGAGATCGCGCACCCTGGCCGCGCCCAACCCCACGAACATCTCGATGAAATCCGAACCACTGATGGAGAAAAACGGCACCCCGGATTCCCCGGCCACCGCCTTGGCCAGCAGGGTCTTGCCCGTGCCCGGAGGGCCGACCAGGAGGATGCCTTTGGGAATCTTGGCGCCCAACCGGGTGAATTTTTCCGGGGTTTTCAGGAACTCGATCACCTCGGCCAACTCCACCTTGGCCTCATCCTGGCCCGCCACCGACTTAAAATCCACCCCCAGATCGGTCTGGGCGATGATCTTGGCCTTGGACTTGCCCAGGGTCATCATGCCGCCTGCACCGCCTTGGCCCATGCGCTTCATCATGAACATCCAGATGCCGACAAAGAACAGGGTGGGCAGAATCCAGGATAACAGGGTGCGGAGAAAGGTATTCTCGTTGGCGGCAATGATATCCACGCCATATTTTTCCAGGAACTCAACGAGATTCTTGTCATCAATGCGCGGGGTCACATAGAGGGCCTTGGGAAACATCGGCTCCTTCTTGTCGCTCTCGACCTTTTCATACCCCTTGAGCAGGGTGGAGGAAATAACCACGGAATTGATCTTTTTTTCCGCCACGTGCGCCTTGAACTGGCTGTAGGAAACACTGTTGATATCCGGCGAAAGCCAGCTCTGAAGAAGGATGAAGATGGCCAGGGCGATGAACAGGTAGCTGAGAGAAAACTGGAATTTTTTTTCCATGAGTACATTATCCTTTGGCTTATGGCCTGTTCCGGCAGAGGAAAAATTTCTTCTTCCCTGCCCCAGGCTCGCCTTTCATGGTATAAGAGTTTCAGTTTTTTTGCAAAGCAGCAGACTGGAGCCCTTGAAAAAATGAACCCCGCAGATGAAATAGTCCAGATCGTTGATGAGCAGAACCAGGAGGTGGCCCAGGTTGCCCGAAGGGTGATACGGGAGGGCTGCCTGATCCACCGGGCCTGCTACATCCTGGTCTTTAACCGAAGCCAAGAAATTTTTGTCCAGAAACGGACCATGAGCAAGGATATCTATCCCGGCTACCTGGATGTGGCCACCGGCGGTGTGGTCCTGGCCGGGGAATCCTACGAACTTTCCGCCAAACGCGAATTGGCCGAAGAGCTGGGCGTGCGCAAGACTGCCCTCAGTCGCCATTTTGATTTTTATCATGAGGCCGATAACAACCGGGTCTGGGGCAGGGTCTTTTCCTGCATCGCCGAGGGTCCATTCGTCCTCCAACCGGAAGAGGTGGAGGATGGATTTTTTCTCGGGATGGAAGAGTTGCAATCCCTTACCGCCGCTGAACAATTTACCCCGGATGGCCTCATGGTGCTGAAGAGATTTATGGCCGAATGAAACGGTTTTTTAACGCCCTCCTCGATCTCCTGCTGCCCTCGTTCTGTCTTGCCTGCGAAAAGCCGCTGGGCTCGGCACCGGACCTGTTGTTTTGCCCGGATTGCCAAGAAAAACTCCATTACATCAAGAGCCCCCTCTGCCCATGTTGCGGCAGGGCCTATCTCGTAGCACCGGGCGGCGATCATCACTGCGGGACCTGCCTCGCCAAACCAAGGCATTTTAGTCAAGCCAGGGCGCTCTTCCTCTACGAAGAGCCGCTGAAAAAGGTGATTCATCGCTTCAAATACCAGGGAAAGACCGCCTGCCTGCCGAGCTTTGCCAGGTTGGCCATTAATCTGCCCCTGCTGGCCGAGATGAGAGGAGTAGATTGGATCGTACCCGTACCCTTGCACCCAAGCCGTCTGCGGGAGCGCGGCTTCAACCAGGCTCTGCTCCTGGCCCGCGCCTTCTTCCCAAAGGACCGCCGAGTCACGGTCGGTCTCCTGGTCCGTTTGCGGCCCACCGAGCCGCAAACCAGTTTCAATGGTGCAGCCCGGCGCACCAATCTCAAAAACGCCTTTGCCGTTATAAAACCGCACCGACTCGCCGGGAAAAAGATCCTCCTCATCGATGATGTGTTCACCACCGGCACCACGGCGAACGAGTGCGCCAGGGTGTTGAAAAAAGCCGGGGCGGACGAGGTGCTGGTGTTGACATTGGCCAGGGTCAAAGAAGACTATTAATTCTTGGCAGCAGAAAAAATCCGGTTTACCCTGTTGTCATCATAACCATAAGGAAACACACCCATGAACCCACATGCCCTTGCCAGCCTCGCCGCCCTTGTTGTTGCAGGTCTGACCTTTGCTTTTATGCTCAAAAAACAGCGGGAAATCGACTGCCCGTCTTGACTGCTGATCTACGCTACCATTGGTATGGGTCTCATATCATATTATTTTTTCACCTTTTTTCTCTAATTTCCCGAGGCAGATATGCGCGTTGCCGGAACACCGTACCGAACCATCTGGTCATCTGATACAGACCAAGCCACAATCAAGATTATCGACCAACGCCACCTACCCCACCGCTTTGTCATCGAAGAGCTGCGCACGGTTGCCGAGGTCTGCACGGCCATCCAAGAGATGCATGTCCGGGGTGCCGGGCTCATTGGCGCCACCGCTGGTTTTGGCATGCACCTTGCCGCTCGAGCCGCGCCGGAGCACGGCTTTGCCGGGTTTATGCAAAAAGCGGCGGAGGATTTGATCCAAACCAGGCCCACCGCAAGTAACCTGGCATGGGCTGTGAACCGGCAGCTTACCGCCATCGCCCAAGAAGACACCCTGGCGGCAAAACGGGCCAGGGCCTTTTGGGTTGCCTGCGAGATAGCAGACGAGGACGCGGACTTCTGCAGGAGGATCGGGGAGCACGGCAAGGGAATCATCGCCGAGCTCAGCCGAAAAAAGAACGGCGCGCCGGTGAATATCCTCACCCACTGCAATGCGGGTTGGCTGGCCTTTGTCGATTACGGCTCCGCCACCGCCCCCATTTACGCCGCCCATGCCGATGGCATTGCTGTGCATGTCTGGGTGGATGAGACCCGCCCCTGGCTGCAAGGGGCCAAGCTCACCGCCTGGGAACTGAAAGAGGAAGGGGTGCCCCACACCTTGATCGCCGACAACACCGGCGGCCATCTCATGCAGCATGGTCTGGTGGACATGGTCATCGTCGGCACGGACCGCACCACCCGCTGCGGCGACGTGGCCAACAAGATCGGCACCTATCTCAAGGCCCTGGCTGCCCACGACAACGGGGTGCCATTTTATGTGGCCCTGCCCTCCTCCACCTTTGATTGGGATATTTGTGACGGTCTGAGCGAGATACCCATTGAACAACGGAGCGGTCAGGAGATCACCCACATCAGGGGCTTGAACGAGGCAGCGGAAATGTCCACCATCGCCATTGCCCCGCTGGATACGGCTACAGTGAATTATGGTTTTGATGTCACCCCGGCCCGCCTGATCACAGGGCTGATCAGTGAACGCGGGGTGATGAAGGCCAGCGAGGGGGATATTGTGCGGATGTACCCAGAGCACAAGCCGAAAACGGTCTGACTTAGACTAGGCCCAGACTCTCCATAACCGTCTCATGAAAAAGAGGGCGGAACTCTTTGATCTGGATATTATCCCGGCTGGGATGAACCCGGTTGCTCAAGAGGACCATGACCAGATCACGGGTCGGGTCTATCCAGAATGAGGTGCCGGTAAAGCCGAGATGGCCCACGCTGGTGGGCGCCAGATATCTGCCCCCGCTTGAACCGGTGCTCGACGGCGTATCAAAGCCCAGGGCCCAGGTGGAGCCGGGGATATCCTGCCTGGTTAAAAATCGGCCAAGATCGCTTGCCTGGTAGTTGGGGTGCTCCTCCCTCCCCTGCCATTGATCCAGCAGATGCTCCCCCATCTCCAACACCCCGTAGATGGTGCCGAACAACCCAGCATGCCCAGCAACCCCACCCAGGGCCTGGGCATTTTCATCGCTCACCTCGCCACAGAGAATCCTCTTACGAAGAGGGCAATCTTCCGTGGGGGCACATTTTTCCGTATCCCCTGGCCCTGCCGGGCCATAGAATATTCTTTCCGCAAGCCCCAGTGGCTCCGCAATTTTTTCCCGAAAAAACTCGGCGAGTTCCAGGCCGCTTTTCTTTTCCACAATCAGGCCCAACAGCATAAAGCCTAAATCGCTGTAGATGGATGTACTGCCCGGTTCATAGGCCTGGGGTTCCACGGCCAACAGGCTGAGAAGCGCTTCCTTTCTTTTTTCCTCTGTCAGCCTGCCAAGTTCAAGATAATAGGGCTGATGCGCTGGAAACCCCGCACAATGGCAAAGAAGATCCTTGATGGATATCAAGCCCGTGAATGTTCCTAATTGGGGAAATATATCCGCGATCACGTCGGATAGTTGCAGCCGTCGCTCTTTCAACAACACAAGAATGGCCAGGGTTGTGGCAAGCGGTTTGGTCAGGGAAGCAAGGTCGTACACCGTGCCTTTATGAACCGGATTTTCCTGACGGTATGTGGTGTGTCCGTAAGTCTGAATTATCCGCGTTCTCTTCCCTGGAGGTCCCAAAGAAACAGCCATGACCGACCCTGGAAAAATCCGACTGTGGATCGCCTCTGAAAATATTTCATAACATCTTGATCTTAATATATTATTTTTATTGTTTTCCATCTGTTTAAAATTTATCCTTCTCTCTTAATGACGAGCCTCCAAAAAAGTCTGTTATGGCAGCTCGAAAATTGCCATATTACAGCATCTTTTTATTTATTATCATTGAATTTTTTTTGATTTTACACTATCTTTTTGTAGTTGTTTTTATAAAAGACCGACAGTTTTCTTTGTTTGTGATGTTTTATAATAATATCGATATGTTAATAGGTTTTTATTCTCTTGATTGGCCAAACGCATATATTTTCTTTTTTCAACACCTTCTCAACCCTGCGTGCCGCTGATCTGTTCACTCTGTTTTTAAAACCTGTTGATAACTTGTTTTTTATCTTTTTCTTTTTTTCTCAGTCCTGGCTGTTTTAAAAAAAAAATAATTTATTCAAGCTGTTGCTTCGCTTATCAACATATCAACAACCCTAATAACCATAATCTTTTAAAAACTAAAAAAACAACTACTACTGTGTGGGGTGCCCATTATGTCCCTGATTTTTAATATCTCCCGAGATGATTTTTTGACAGGCCTTGCTTCCCTACAGAATGTAACCGGTAAAAAAGGGAATATTGCCATTCTCTCAAACATCCTGATCGACTCTAAAACAGATTCTCTTCTTTTAACGGCCACGGATTTAGAAATAGGCATCCGAAACAGCCTGCCGGCAGAAATACTCTCTTCCGGAGCCATCACCCTTCCTGCTAAAAAACTATTTGAAATAGTTCGAGAATCCAACGCGGATCAAATCCATATCGAGATCCTTGAAAACAACTGGGCAAAGATAAGCGCCGGTTCAACGGATTATAAACTGGCCGGCATGCCCAGCGAAGAATACCCGGCGTTTCCTGAATACGATGAAGACATGCTCACCTCTCTTTCAAGCGACAAGATAAAGGAGCTCATTGATAAAACGATTTTTTCCGTTGCCCAGGAAGGAGAATCCCAATTCAACCTCACCGGTGTTTTGGTGGAAAAAGACCTTGCCGACGGAAAGAACATGCTCCGCATGGTTTCTTCGGACGGACACAGACTTTCTCTGTGTGAAACAACCGTGGAAAGCGACCTGAGTGGATTGAAGATGGAGAAGATCATTCTTATTCCCCGCAAAGGTATGCAAGAAATAAGAAAATTTACGGAAGGCTCAGCAGAAATACAAATAGCGTTTGAAGAAAAACAGGCAGTTATAAAAACAGACCATTCCATCATCGTTGTGCGCCTGATGAATGGTGATTTCCCTGATTATAAAAATATCATCAATATGATTAAAAAAGAAAAATGCATTGAATTAAACAGGTTGCCTTTTATGAATTCGATGAAAAAAATGAATCTCTTTACAGAAGATCGATACAACGCAGTACAATTTCAGATAAAAACAAACAAACTCATTCTTTCTTCCCAAAGCATGGATATAGGCAGCGCCAAGGATGAAATTGCCATCACCTATGATGATTCTCCTTTAAAGCTCGGGTTCAATGGTAAATATTTTATTGAAACCATGCAGGTCATGTCCAGTGACACCATCAAGGCCTATATTAATTCGGAAGAAAGCCCCTGCATGATTCAGGGCGATGATGATCCCGGTTTTTTCAGCATCATCATGCCCATGAAGATATAGTCATAAACATCCAGTGCCGGATCTCGTTTTTAGAAAACAAACAAGAGGGCTTATATTTTGACTGAAGGACAGAAAAATTACGGAGCGGATCAGATCAAGGTTCTTTCCGGCCTTGAGGGCGTCCGGATGCGTCCGGCCATGTACATCGGCAATACTGCGGAAGAGGGGCTCCATCACCTCATCTACGAGGTAGTGGACAACAGTATTGACGAGGCCCTGGCCGGGCATTGCACGGACATCAAAGTGATTTTCCATGCGGACGGCAGCTGCAGCGTCGAGGATAACGGCCGCGGTATCCCGGTGGAGATGCACGAAGAAGGGGTTTCCGCCCTGGAATTGGTCATGTGCACCCTGCATGCCGGTGGTAAGTTCGACCACGACACCTACAAGGTTTCCGGTGGTCTGCACGGGGTGGGTGTCTCGGTGGTCACCGCCTCAAGCAAATGGAACACGGCCGAGGTCAGAAGAAACGGCAAGATCCATCGCCAGACGTACCACCTTGGTATCCGCCAGGGTGATCTGGAGATCTGCGGCGAGTCGGAAAAGACCGGCACCAAGATCACCTTCATGCCGGACCCAGAGATATTCAAGGAAACCACCGAGTTCAAATACGACATCATCCAGGCCCGCATGCGGGAAGTGGCCTTTTTGAACAAGGAGGTAAAGATCCTCCTCCACGACGAGCGCACCGGGGCCGAGGATATCTTCCACTTCGAAGGCGGCATCGTCTCCTATATCGAATATCTCAACCGCAACCGGACCCATATCCATCCCGACCCGGTCTTTATCGCAGGCGAACGGGATAATGTCCAGGTGGAGGTAGCTTTTCAGTATTTCGACGGCTACTCCGAGCGGCTGTTTTCCTTTGTTAATAACATCAACACCAAGGAAGGCGGCACCCATGTCGCCGGTTTCCGGGGCGCATTGACCCGGTGCATCAACCGCTACGCCAGCGATGACGTGGTGCCCAAAAACATGAAGGAGAAGATGGGCGGGGATGATGTGCGCGAGGGCCTAACTTGCGTGGTTTCCGTCCGCGTTCCCGACCCGCAGTTTGAAGGGCAGACCAAGACCAAGTTGGGCAACAGCGAGGTCAAATCCATCGTTGAAGCGGTTTGCCATGAAAAGCTTACCATCTACCTGGAACAGAACCCGCAGATTGCCAGAAAGATTCTCACCAAGGTGGTTGATGCAGCCCGTGCCCGTGAGGCAGCCCGTCGTGCCAAGGAACTTTCCCGCAAAAAAGGCTCCGGCCTTGATCTGCTGATGGCGGGAAAACTGGCGGAGTGCCAATCCAAAGACCCAAAGGCCCGGGAGATTTTCCTGGTCGAGGGCGATTCCGCAGGCGGCTCGGCCAAACAAGGCCGCGACCGTTCCGTGCAGGCCATCCTGCCCCTGCGCGGCAAGATCATGAACGTGGAAAAAGCCCGGTTCGACAAGATCCTTTCCAGCGAGGAAATCAAGCAGATCATCTCCGCGCTGGGTACCGGCATTGGCCGCGATGAGTTCGACCTGGACAAACTCCGGTACCACAAGATCATCATCATGACCGATGCCGACGTGGACGGGGCCCACATCCGCACCCTGTTGCTCACCTTTTTCTACCGGCAGATGCTGCCTCTGGTGGAAAACGGCAATATCTACATCGGCCAGCCGCCCCTGTTTCGCCTGGGTCGCGGCAAGAAGGAACAGTATTTTTCCGACGAGAACGAACTCAACCAGTATCTCTTCGCCCAGGCCAGCACCAGCGTGCAGGTAACGGTGGGGGCAAGCGCGGAGAAGATGGCAGGCGAGGATCTCATCGGCCTGTTGAAAAATCTTTCCAGCTACCAGAAGATCATCGAGTACCTGACCCGGATCAACCTCTGGGAAGACATGGTCCATTTTCTCCTGGATAACGACATCACCTCGGCGGATCAGTTTGAAGACCAAAACCTGGTGGAGCACCTGCGGGAAGAGCTGCACAACAAGGATTTGATCCTCGGCGCTGTCCGTCCCTGCCGCTGGCGGCCGAGTTGCTGGGAGTTTGATGCGGCCATCAAGGACAAGGCCCACATGATGATCACCGTTGGCCCACAGATTCCGCTGATCGGTGAATACCGTTCCGCCATCCGGCAGTATGGGCAGATCAAAAAATATCTCACCTCCCCGTTCACCGTGGAGACCAGCAACAAGGAGATCGTGGTGCCCAACTGGCAGGAACTGCTCACCGTGGTTCGCCAGGAGTCATTCCGGGGCAGCAACCTCCAGCGCTACAAGGGTCTTGGTGAAATGAACCCCGAACAGCTTTGGGATACCACGATGAACCCGGATAAACGGACCTTGCTGCGGGTAAGTATCGACGATGCGGCCCTTGCCGACGATATGTTCACCTGCCTGATGGGCGATAAGGTGGAGCCAAGGCGCGAGTTTATTCAGAATCATGCCCTTGAGGTCGCGGACCTCGATATTTAGGGCTGTTTTTGTAGCTGAGACACGTTCAAGATTTATCCATCCACTGAACAAGGATTTTTGATATGGCGGAAGAAACGACCCAAGAGTTGCCGATTGCCTCTATCTCCATCGAAAAGGAATTAAAGAAATCCTACCTTGATTACGCCATGAGCGTCATCATCGGCCGGGCCTTGCCGGATGTGCGGGACGGCCTAAAGCCCGTGCATCGCCGCGCCCTCTTTGCCATGCGGGAACTGAGCAACTTCCACAACCGGCCCCATCTCAAATCGGCCCGTATTGTCGGTGATGTCATCGGTAAGTACCATCCCCATGGCGATACCGCGGCCTACGACACCATCGTTCGCATGGCCCAGGATTTTTCCATGCGCTACCCGTTGGTCGACGGCCAGGGTAACTTTGGTTCGGTGGACGGCGATTCCCCGGCGGCCATGCGGTATACCGAAGCGCGGATGACCAAAATCGACCAGGAGATCATCGCCGATCTGGAAAAGGAAACCGTTGATTTTGTACCCACCTACGACAACTCCCATATGGAGCCGGTGGTTTTCCCCTCCCGAATCCCCAATCTGCTGATCAACGGCTCCTCTGGCATCGCCGTGGGTATGGCCACCAATATTCCGCCCCATAACCTGGTGGAGGTGATGAACGGCCTCATCGCCATGATCGACGACCCGAACATCACGGTCAATCAGCTCATGGACCATATCACCGGTCCGGATCTCCCCACCGGCGCCTTTATCTGCGGCAGGGCCGGCATCCGCGAGGCCTACGAAACAGGGCGCGGCTCCATCCTCATGCGTTCCAAGACCGATGTGGAGAAGAGCAAGAGCGGCCGGGAATCCATCATCATCACCGAGATTCCGTATCAGCAGAACAAGGCGTTCCTCATCGAGAAGATCGTCCTCTTGGTCAAGGATAAGCGGATAGACACCATTGCCGAGGTGCGCGACGAGTCCGACCGCCACGGGATGCGCATCGTCCTTGATCTGAAAAAGGACGCCATTGCCGAGGTGGTGATCAACCAGCTGTACAAGTTGACCCCGCTCCAGCGGAGCATGGGCATCATCCTGCTCTCCATCGTCAACAACCGGCCCGAGATTTTGAATCTTCGGCAGATACTCGAATATTTCCTCCTGCACCGGAAGACCATCGTCTACCGCCGCACCGCCTACGACCTCAAAAAGGCCGAGGAAAAGGCCCATATCCTGGAAGGGCTCAAGATCGCCATCACCAATCTCGACGAGGTGGTGGAGCTGATCAAAAAATCTGCCAACCCGCAGGAAGCCAAGATCGGGCTGATTGCCCGCTTCTCTCTCTCCGAGATCCAGGCCCAGTCCATCCTCGAGATGCGCTTGCACCGGCTCACCGGCTTGGAGCGGGAAAAAATCGTCAGTGAATACGAAGAGCTGATGCGGCAGATCACCTGGTTCAAGCAGGTCCTGGCTGATCAGCATCTGGTGATGAAGATCATCCGCGATGAGTTCACCGAGATCATCGAGCAGTACGGCGACGAGCGGCGCACCGAGATCATCGAGGCCCCGGACGAGATTCTGCCTGAAGACATGATCATGCAGGAAGAGATGGTGGTCACCGTTACGCACGAGGGCTACATCAAGCGCAACCCGGTTGACCTCTACCGCTCCCAGCGGCGCGGCGGCAAGGGCGTCAAGGGCGCCAACACCATCGAGGATGATTTCGTCAGCAACATGTACACGGCCTCCACCCACGCCACCTTCCTCTTCTTCACCAACCACGGCAAGGTCTTTTGGCGTAAGGTCTATGAGATCCCGCAGGCGGGTCGCATTGCCCGGGGCAAGGCCATTGTCAATCTCTTGGAGCTCACCGAGGGCGAAAAGGTTGCGGCCATCCTGCCGGTCTCGACCTTTGATGTGGCCGAGGGCCAGGAATGCCATATTATGATGATCACCAAGAAGGGTATCGTCAAGAAAACGGTGCTCTCCGAGTTCCGCCGCCCCATCCGGCGCGGTAAGATAGCCCTCACCATCCGCGAGGATGACGAGATTCTCGGCGCGGTACTCACCAACGGCGCCAACGATATCCTAGTCGTTACCAGAAAGGGCATGTCGGTTCGCTTCAACGAGCAGAACGTCCGCAGCATGGGCCGCACCGCCACCGGGGTCAAGGGCATCAACCTGGCCGAGGGCGACGAGGTGGTCTCGGTGGATGTGGTGCACGAGGGCTCCTCGGTGGTGGTGGTCACGGAAAACGGCTACGGCAAGCGGAGCGAGGTGGATGAATACCGCCTGATCAAGCGCGGCGGCAAGGGGGTCTTCGCCATCAAGGCCAGCGAGCGCAACGGCCTGGTGGTCGGGGCCATGCAGGTGACCGATGAAGACGAGCTGATGATGATCACCAACGGCGGCAAGATCATCCGCATCTCCATGCGTGATCTGCGGGTTATCGGCCGGAACACCCAGGGCGTACGGCTCTTCAAGCTGGATGAGGGTGAAAAGGTTATGGCGGTTGATCGGATGGCCGAGATTATTTCCGATGATGAGGAAGGCGAGGACGAGGAAGGCGCAGAGTGATGCAAAAAGTTGCATTTCGCGATGTTTGGTTGTAAGTTGAATCCGTGAAATCAATCGCGGAGGTGAAATATGGCAATGGCGGTAAGAATATCAGAAGAATTGGTTGGTGAAGCCAAAAGGTTCAGTAAGATCGAGCACCGGTCCCTGACCGGACAAATCGAGCATTGGGCGCGGATAGGCAAATGCGCCGAAGAAAATCCGGACCTCACCTACAGTCTCACCAGGGAAATTTTGATCGGCCTTGAAGAGCTGGATCACGACGAGAAGACAGAGTATCAATTTGGTTGAAAATCCATGAAGATTTATCAATCACGATCGTTTGCGAAAAAAGTTAAAAAATTCAACGCGAAAGAGAAGTCTGAATTAGACAGCGCAATCAGGCGGATTATCGAAAATCCCACCCTTGGCTCGGAAAAGAAAGGCGACTTGCGGGGTGTTTTTGTCCATAAGTTCACGGTGCAGAGCCAGATGTATCTTCTTGCCTACCGCTGTATTAAGGACGAAAGCCTTGAGCTTATCATGATCGGACCCCATGAGAATTATTACCGGGATTTGAAGACGTATTTGAAAAGCGGATGACGAGGAAGACTTGCCGGAAGAATAGAATCATCTAACACTACCTGTGGACGCTATGACTCCTGATCAAATCGCTCTCGTACAGCTCGAGATATCCAAGCTTCAGACCTGGATAACAGCTTTAGCCGTTTTTCTTGGCCCCCTTGCTGGTGTTCTGTTCACGCTCTGGTTCCAGTCTCGCAAAGAGAGGAAGGATGCCAAGCTACAGCTCTTTTTAATTCTCATGGCAGAGCGCAAATCACTTGTTGTCTCAGCACATGCCGCGCAAGCACTGAACAAGATTGATGTTGTGTTCGCAGACTGTAATGAAGTCAAAACCCTTTGGCATGAGTACTACGCTCTGCTGCATCAGCCACCTGGCGAGCCGAGGATTCATAAATGGATGGAACTCTTAGCGGCAATGGCGAAAGAGATGCGTTATTCTCATCTGTCCCAGCTAGACCTCGATAAGTTTTATATCCCTCAAGGTCATGTTGACGATGCAGAGTTTCAACGCAATGTTGCTCAACAATGGTCACGCGTTCTCGAAAATACAGAGCGTTTCGTAGTCGTACCAAAAGATGGTTCACAAACATAACTCTGCAACTTTGTGAATTATTCGTATTACAAACGACAGACAGACACAGAGCAAATACCCCCAGGATAACCCATGACCCCTCCTGAAAACATAGCCGTAATCGGCGCAGGTAGCTGGGGAACCGCTCTGGCCAAACTTCTTGGCGACAAGGGGTTTAGTGTTGATCTCTGGGCTCATCGTCCGGACCATGTCGCCGGGCTCCTGCGGGATCGGGAGAACGCCACCTACCTCCCCGGCTTTCCCTTGCCTACTACGGTGCACCCCACCGCTGATCTGGCTCAGGCTGTTTCCGGCAAGCCGGTGGTTGTCATGGTGGTTCCCTCCCATGTCTACCGGGAGGTGTTCACTCTTCTTGCTCCCCATCTTGCCGCAAACGCGGCGATCATCTCCGCGACCAAGGGCGTCGAGAACGAGACCCTGCTCACCATGAATCAGGTGATGGCCGAGGTGCTGGCCAAGGAAAACCCCGGCTTTCGCGGAACCCTGGGGGTGCTGGCCGGCCCGAGTTTTGCCAAGGAGGTGGCCGCCGGAATCCCCACGGCGGTGACGGTCGCCGCCCCCACCATTGAGGGGGCCAGGTTCTTTCAGGATATTTTTCACACCGAACGGTTCCGGGTCTACGCAGGCACCGATGTGATCGGCATGGAGCTGGGCGGGGCGCTCAAGAATATCGTCGCCATCGCCGCGGGCATCTGCGACGGCCTGGGCTACGGCACCAACACCCGGGCCGCCCTCATCACCCGAGGACTGGCCGAGATCACCCGGCTGGGGGTGGCCATGGGCGCCAAGCCCCTCACCTTTTCCGGCCTGGCGGGCATGGGCGATCTGGTCCTGACCTGCACCGGGGATCTGAGCCGGAACCGGCAGGTTGGCCTCAAGCTCGGGCAGGGCAAGACATTGCAACAAATCCTTGCCGAGATGGAGATGGTTGCCGAGGGGGTGAAAACCACCCGTTCCGCCATGGCCTTGGCCAAGAAGATCGGGGTGGAGATGCCCATTCTGGAGCAGGTCTATGCCATGATCTACGAGGATAAGCCCTGCGCTGAGGCGGTGCAGTCACTGCTTGGCCGGGATTCGAAAGAGGAAATGGAAGAGGCTTGAGCTGTTTGCCTCTGGATTTTTTAGCTATGAAAGCAGCAAGTCAGCACTATCCGATGAGAAAATGGCCCAAGGCACACAAGTCCCCTCGCCCCCTGCGGGAGAGGGATAGGGTGAGGGGGAAGGTGCAGGAGGTGAGGCTGTTGGCAAGTTCACCCACCCCCCAGCCCCCTCCCGTCGAGGGAGGGGGGGCTTTATGATAGCCGCCGCCAAGAATGAGTGCCACCCGACCGGTTCGTACGTGGCCGTTTTTTTTTCCATCCACTACGTGCTCAAGGCGGAGCAGTTGCTGAAAGTCGGCGGCATC
>JAPLJG010000088.1 GCA_026388735.1 Deltaproteobacteria bacterium | reverse complement strand
GCAGCTTCTACGACATCGAAGGTCTGTGGCACGATGCCCCCAGAGTGGAGATAGAGCCGGAAGCAGCATCCTGAACAGGCGTTAGGCTCTGGAGAAACGATGAAGGAGATCACACCGGTATTACTGGCCATCCTCGATGGCTGGGGGATTGGGGAGCCGTGGGAGGGCAACGCGATCCATCTTGCCCGTACGCCCAACATGGACCGCTGGCAGGCCAATCAGCCCGCCACCACCCTGGTTGCCCACAATGGTGCGGTGGGGCTGCCGGAAGGGCAGATGGGCAATTCCGAGGTGGGGCATCTCAATATCGGCGCCGGCCGCATTGTCTACCAGGATTTCACCCGAATAAACCGGGATATCGAAACCGGGGATTTTTTCAAAAATGAAGCGCTGGCCGGGGTTTTTGGCCGTGCCGCCGGACAGGGGACAGCGGTGCATCTGCTGGGTCTTGTTTCCGACGGCGGGGTGCACAGCCATATCCGCCATCTCATCGCCCTGCTGGAAATGGCCAAACAAATGGGTCTTGCCAAGGTGTATGTCCACGCCTTCATGGATGGCCGCGACACCCCGCCCCAGAGCGGAGCCGGGTACATGGCCGAGCTTGCCGAGGCCATCCAGCGTATCGGCGTGGGCCAGATCGCCTCGGTTTGCGGCCGCTATTATGCCATGGACCGCGACAACCGCTGGGATCGGGTCTCCCTGGCCTGGCAGGCCATGGTGGATGGCCGGGGCCAGTATGCGGCCACCGACGCTGGCGAGGCCATGACTGCGGCTTACGACCGCGGCGAAAACGATGAGTTTGTCAAGCCCACGGTTATCATGCGCAACGGGCAGCCGGTGGCCACCATCAACGATGGGGACTCGGTTATTTTCTTCAATTTTCGGGCCGACCGTTCCAGGCAGATGACCCATGCCTTTATCGACCGGGAATTTGCCGGTTTCCCCATCAAGCATCGTCCCCAGCTGGCTGATTATCTCACCTTCACCGTGTATGAAAAAGATTTTGACCTGGCCGTGGCTTTTCCGCCTGTGGCCCTCACCCATATTTTGGGGGAAGAGGTCAGCAGCCATGGCCTGCGGCAGCTGCGCATCGCCGAGACGGAAAAATACGCCCATGTTACTTATTTTTTTAATGGCGGTCGCGAAGCCCCCTTTGCGTTGGAAGACAGGGCGCTGCTCCCATCCCCCCGCGAGGTGGCCACCTACGACCTGAAACCGGAGATGAGCGCGGATGCGGTGACCGAGGAGTTGTTGCGTCGCCTTGCGGACAACCCCTACAGCCTGATAGTGCTCAACTTCGCCAACTGCGACATGGTGGGGCATACCGGGATTATGGCTGCGGCCATCACTGCAGTGGAGACCGTGGACCGGTGCATCGGCCAGGTGGCGGAGCGCTTCACCGAACTCGGCGGGGTGGTGCTGATCACCGCGGACCACGGCAATGCCGAGGTCATGATCAACAAAAAAACCGGCGGCCCGGTGACGGCGCACTCCACCAACCCGGTGCCCCTGGTCATGTTGGGCGCTCAGCCCGGCCTTGGCCTTAAAAACGGCGGTACCCTGACCAATATCGCCCCCACCATTCTTGAGCTGATGGGTCTGCCCATCCCGGCGGAGATGGAAAGCGCCAGCCTGCTGGTACAGAACAAAGCTGTAAGCTGAGAGCTGACAGCTGATAACCAAGGAATAATCTCTCATGCAATACATCAGCACCAGGGGCGGCATTGCTCCCATATCTTTCAAGCAGGCCGTGATGATGGGCCTTGCTACCGACGGCGGCCTGCTGCTGCCTGTGTCTATCCCCGAAATTCCAGCCGAGACCCTGGCCCAATGGCGGCAGCTCAGCTATCCGGAGTTGGCTTCTGCTGTGCTCAGCTGCTTTATCGACGATATCCCGGCAAACGATCTGCGCGACCTCGTCGTAAGATCGTACAGCACTTTCAACCACCCGGAGATCACCCCGCTGGTCAAGCAGGGCGACTGCTACATCCTCGAACTCTTCCACGGGCCGACCCTGGCCTTCAAGGACGTGGCCTTGCAATTCTTAGGCAACGTCTTTGAATACCTGCTCAAGGAGTCCGGCGGCAAGATGAACATCCTCGGCGCCACCTCCGGTGATACCGGGAGCGCTGCGATCTACGGGGTGCGGGGTAAGGAACGGATCAACATCTTCATCCTCCACCCCCACAAGCGGGTCAGCCCCATCCAGGAATTGCAGATGACCACCGTTACCGACGCCAACGTCTTTAATCTGGCGGTACGCGGCACCTTTGACGAGGGGCAGGCAATAGTCAAGACCATCTTCAACGATCTCGGGTTCAAGGAAAAGCACCAGTTGGGTGCGGTCAATTCCATCAATTGGGCGCGGATTGTGGCCCAGGTTGTGTACTACATCTATGCCGCGCTCAAGGTTACCGGAAGCGAAGGGGTGAACAAGGTCGATTTTTCGGTGCCCACGGGCAATTTTGGCGATATCTTTGCCGGCTATGTGGCCCGCCGCATGCTGCCCCGTCAAATCCGCAATCTGATTCTGGCCAGCAACGAGAACAACCTGCTGACCCGTTTTATTTTAAACGGCGATTATTCCCTGGGCGCGGTGGCGCAAACCTCAAGCCCTTCCATGGATATCCAGGTGGCAAGCAATTTCGAACGCTATCTCTACTACTTAAACGGCGAGGATGCCGACCGGACCCGTCGGGACATGGACCGCTTCGCTGCCAGCGGCAGCCTTCAGTTCGACGAACTTGCCCAGGAACGGGTGCGGGCGGATTTCGCCTCGCGCAGCGTGAACGAAGCGGAAACCATCGCCACCATTCGCGATTTTTATAAGCAGCATGGTTATGTGCTTGATCCGCATACTGCAGTGGGGGTCAAGGCCGGGCTCGCTGGTCGGGAGCCGGGGGTGCCGATGATCTGTCTGGCCACTGCCCATCCAGCCAAGTTCGGCGCGGCGGTTAAGACCGCCATTGGCCACGAGCCTGAACTGCCGGAAAGCCTTGCCGCACTTGCTGGCAAAGAAACGCGCTGCGAGGTGATGGCGGCCGAGGTCGGGGCGGTGCAGGCGTTTGTCGAGCAGCATGCCTTGTAGCGTTTTAAAGGATGGCGCGGTTTTTTTCTGCTATACTGTGAGATATCGCTGGACTGGTCGCTGAAAGAAAGGCAGTTGGCAATCCGCTGAACGAGGTCTCTGTGAACCAAACTGAACTCTTGCAATTTCTGGGCACAATCGACCTGTTTCATTTCTTTTCCGGGGAGGAGTTGGCGGCTTTTCTGGAAAAGGCCACGGAAGTTCAGGTCGCTAAGGGAGTCGTTCTTTTTCACGAGGGTGACCCCGGCCAGGAGATGTATATCGTACTGCGGGGGATGATCCAGATCTTTCGCGGCAGCCGGGTGATTTATATTGTCAAGCCTGGCGATTAGTTCGGCGAAATGGCCATCATTGAGAATCAGCCCCGCTCCGCCAGCGTGGCAGCCCTGGAAGACGCTATTCTTCTCCAGGTTCCCCTCGCAGTCTTCCACGAATATTTTTCCAGACAGCCCAGATCGCTGGTCGCCATGATGCGGACCCTGAGCAAGCGGGTCAGGCGTGATCTTGAAATTCTTGGCCAGGAGTATGAGCAGATCAATATCATGGTCCATGATATGAAGAATCTGCTTACCCCCTTTCACCTGCTGGAGGTCATGGAGCGGACCGTGCCAGGGCTTGCCGGGAACCGATACCTCGCCTGCATGGTCAAGGCGCGGGGCGATCTTCTCATTCTCATGGAAAACGCCCTGGCCCAGGCCAAGCGACTCCACATCGAAACCCCGATCCGGACAGACTCTTTGGATCAACTGCTCGTTGATCTGCAAGAATCGTCCTGGACGGTTCATCCGGAGATCGGCGGGCGGGGGGTCCGGGTGGAGGTTACAGGCAGTCTGCCGGAGTTCCCTTTTTCGTCTCTTGGCCTCTGTCGGGTGCTTTCAAACCTGGTGCTCAATGCCGCCCAAGCCAGCGAAGCAGAGGGGCTCATCACCATTGCCCTTTCCCGTGAGGACGATGCGGCGGTGGTCAAGGTTGTTGACCAGGGGCACGGCATCCCAGAGGAAGTGCGGGAGAAAATCTTTCAGCCCCATTTCACCACCAAGGCCGCCGGAAACGGGGTCGGCCTCATCTCCTGCAAGCAGATCATCGAAGAAACCCATCGCGGCAGCCTCACCTTTGCGTCCACGCCCGGCCAGGGCACGACCTTCACCATCCGTATTCCTTTCTCTGCTTGAATCGGGTAAATAATTGCTGACACGCGCAGTTGGTCTTGGGGCGGAGGTCTGCCCGGGCCGTGCTCTATGTCTAACATTTCAATGAATCTGGGCGGATGATGATGGAAAATTTCAAACAGAGGGTTGATGAAGCGGTCAGGTTTTTGCGGGATCGCATGCCGGAGCCGCCGGAGGTTGTCCTGGTGCTCGGCACCGGGCTGAGCGGCTTGGCGGAACGGATCGAGTCGCCGGTTGTCTTGCCCTATGCGGAGATTCCCAACTTCCCCAAGGCGACTGTGGCCAGCCATGCCGGAAATCTTGTCTTTGGTAGGCTCTGCGGCCAGCCGGTGGCGGTGTTGCAGGGCCGGTTCCATTATTACGAAGGTTATTGTGCCCGCGATCTGACCATGCCGATCCGGGTCCTGGCCCTGCTCGGAGCGAAGACCCTCATCGTTTCCAATTCGGCGGGCGGCCTTAACCCGGCCTTCGCGGCCGGCACCTTGATGGTGGTGCGCGACCATCTGAACTTCATCCCGGACAACCCCCTGCGCGGTCCCAATGTTGATGCCTGGGGGCCACGTTTTCCCGACCTCTCCGCACCCTATGACCAGCGCCTGATCGACACCGCTTTGGCCTGCGCGGCCAGGGAGCAGATCGCCCAGGTAGCCACCGGCGTCTATGTGGCCATCCCCGGCCCCAGCCTGGAGACCCCGGCGGAAACCCGCTATCTCAGGCAATGCGGCGCCGATGCCGTGGGCATGTCCACCGTGCCCGAGGTGATCGTGGCCATCCATGCCGGCATGCGGGTGCTGGGGCTATCGGTGGTGGCAAATGTCAACGATCCGGATAATCTCAAACCTATCATTTTGGAAGAGATTATCGAGGAAACCAAAAGGGCGGAAGATCGTCTGTCGCGGTTGCTCCTTGCAGTGCTGCCTGAAATTTAGACGAGGAAACCATGAATACCAAAGCAACCCTGCTGATCTGTGGCCAGATCCTGACCCTGGACCAAAACAATACCGTGATCGAAGACGGGGCCGTGGTCATTGTCGGAGATACCATTGTCGAGGTGGGGGAGCGGGCAGTCCTGTCGGGCAAACACCCTGGGGTGGAGCAGCTCATTCAGCCCCATGGCTTGGTCATGCCGGGCTTGGTCAATACCCACACCCATGCTGCCATGGCTTGTTTTCGTGGGCTGGCCGACGATCTCCCGCTGATGACCTGGCTCACCGAGTACATCTTTCCGGTGGAGGCCAATCTTAATCCTGAGATGGTCTACCAGTCCTCCCTGCTCTCCATGGCCGAGATGATCAAGTCCGGCACCACCAGCTTTTGCGACATGTATCTCTTTGCCAAGGAGGTGGCGCGGGCCACGGCGGAATCCGGGATGCGCGGCTGGCTGGGGGAGGTGCTGTACGATTTTCCTTCACCCAACTACGGTGCGCCTGAAAACGGCATCGCCTATTTGGAGGAGTTGCTGGCCGAATACTGCGACCACCCGCTTATCTCCATCACCGTTGACCCGCATGCCGTGTACACCTGCTCTCCCGATTTGCTCAAGCGCCTCAAGGGCGTGGCGGAAAAGCACGGGGTTGCTTATGTGATTCACCTGTCCGAAACCAGGGAGGAGGTGGAGGGTTGCTTGGCAAAATACGGGCATACCCCGGTCATGCACCTAGATACCCTTGGGATTCTCGATGACCAGGTGGTGGCCGACCATTGCGTGGTGCTGACCGAGGCGGAGATTGCTCTGTTGGCCCAGCGGAGCGTTAAGGTGGCCCATTGCCCGGAAAGCAACATGAAGCTTGCCTCGGGCGTGGCTCCGGTGCCGGAGCTGTTGGCGGCCGGGGTTACGGTGGGGCTGGGCACGGACGGCGCGGCCAGCAATAACGATGTGGATATGTTCGGCGAGATGGACACTGCGGCCAAGCTGCATAAGGTCCATCGCCTCGACCCCACGGTGATGAGCGCCGAGACCACCCTGCGGATGGCCACTCTGGGCGGCGCCAAGCTGCTGGGGGCCGAAACCCGCATCGGCAGTCTGGAGCCGGGGAAAAAGGCGGACCTTATCGTGTTGGACATGAACAAGCCGCACCTGACCCCGATGTACAACATTCCTTCCCATCTGGTTTACGCGGCCACTGGTTCGGATGTGGTGCATTCGGTGATCAACGGCCGGGTGGTGATGCGTAATCGTGAGCTGCTCACCATGGATGAGGCTGCGGTGCTGGACAGGTTGCGCGAGATTGGCGCGCAGATCTCCGGGCTGGTCAGGCCGGGGCGCGGATGAGCGTCGCCTCTTAGTTCTTTTTTGAAGAAAACTGGCGCAGCCCGGTTGCCCCCAGGTAGACCAACCCCGCGATCACTATGATGGTCGGGCCGCTGGGCAGATCGTTGTTGTAGCTGATTGCCAGGCCTGAGCCGATGAAGGCGGTGCAGAACAGAGTGGCCAGCACCATCATCTGCCAGAGTCCCTTGGCAAAGTTGCTCGCCACCGCGGCGGGCAGGGTCAGCAGGGCAATGACCATCACAATCCCCACCACCCGGACCAGCAGTACCACGGTCAAGGCAGTCAGGCAGAGGAGAAGCAGGTAGTACAGGTCGGTGCGGACCCCGCGCAGCCTGGCATACTCCTCGTCAAAGCAGACGGCCAGAAATTTATGGTAAAACAGGGTGGCGGTTCCCACCACCAGGACGTCCAGCACCAGCACCATCCAGAGATCAAACTTAGAGATCAGCAGAATATTGCCGAACAGGTAGCTCATCGGTTCGATGTAGCCCGGGGTTTTGGCGATGAACAGTAAGCCGATGGCCATGCCGATGGCCCAGAGGGCACCGATGGCCGTGTCTTCCCGCTGGTTGGCGTGCAGGCTTACCAGACCGATGATGATGGCTGCCAGGAGCGCCGCGACGATGGCCCCGGTGAGGGGGCCGAACCAGGTGATCCCCAACTTATGCTGGCAGTAGAGCCCGGCCCCGATGCCGCCCAACACGCAATGGGCGATGGCCCCGGCTATGTAGGTGATGCGGCGGGCCACCACATAAGTGCCGATGATGCCGAAGGAGAGGCTAGCCAGGATACCGACACCAAAGGCATAGCGCAGGAAGGGAATGGCCGGGTCGGCCAAGGCGTTAAGAAATTCCATGGCTGCAATGTCCTTCCGGTGAACAGCGGTGGTCGTGGCGGATCATGCGGATGTCGCCGCCGTACATGTTGGGGATCAGCTCACCAGTCAGTTCGCTGGTGGGGTGGAGCACGACCTGGCGATTGACGCAGACGATGCTTTTGAAAAATTTCGAGGCAAAGCCGATATCGTGGGTGACCAGCATGACGGTGAGACGTTCGTTGAGTTTGGCGAGGATTTCAAAGAGATGTTCTTCCGAGGCGGCGTCGATGTTGGCCGTGGGCTCGTCCAGGATCAGCAGCTCGCCTTCGGCGGCTAGCGCCCTGGCAATGAGCACCCGCTGTCTTTGGCCCCCGGAGATCTCGGCAAACAGGCGGCCTGCCAGATCTGCCAGGTCCATTTCCGCAAGGGCTGCTTGGGCTGCCTCATGGTCGGCCTTGGCGTAGGCGCCGCAGAAGATCCGGTCCAGGCGGCCCATAAGCACCACATCGAGCACCGTCACCGGAAACTGCGGATCGTAGCGGGCATACTGCGGCACATAGCCGATGCGCAACCGACTCTTCTCCGGCGTTTGCCCCAGCACTACAATTTCGCCCCGGTTCGGTTTGAGCAACCCGAGGATGAGTTTGAGCAGGGTGGTTTTGCCGCCGCCGTTTGGCCCTACGATGCAGAGGGAATCACGGGCCATGATCTCTAAGGTGACGCCTTCGAGAATGGGCGTGCCGTTGTAGGCGAAATCAAGATTCCGGATGTGGATTGCTGTTTCCTGTTGGCTGGTGGCGGGCATGGGCTTCCTTCACTGTTTCAGTGATTGTTCGATTGCGGTGGCGATGGTGGCGAGATTGCGCAACACCTCTTTATCCAGAGGGTCGATGGGAACCACGGCCCCGTTGATGGCCTGGGCCACGGTGTCGGCGCTTTTGCTGTCGAATTGCGGCTGGACAAAGATGGTGTGCACCCGATCCTCCCTGGCCTGGCCGATAAGAGCGGCGAGCTGCCTCGCCTCGGGGTGGGGGATTTGCCGCTGATTTCCACGGCTTTTTGTTTCAGGCCGTAGGCATTGGCAAAATAGCCAAAGGCCGGATGGAAGACATAAAAGGTTTTTCCCCGGTGCGGGGCCAGGGTGACGGTCAGACGTTTATCCAGGTCGCTGATCTCGATTTGGAGGGAGGTGAGATTTCTGTGCAGAGTCTCTTTGCGATCCGGCATGGCTGTGCTTAGGGCCGCGGCCATGTTGTCGGCCATGATCCGTAGATTATCCGTGGCCAGCCAGAGATGGGGGTCTGCTTCATTGCCGTGTGCATCGTGGTGGTCGGGTTCTGTGAGCGGTAACCGGACAATCCCCTTGGTGGAGTCGACAATTTTTAGATTGCGATTGTTGGCCGTGATCTTGTTTGCCAATTGCTTCTCAAAGGGGATATCCACGGTAAAAAAGAGGCTGGCCCCTGCCAGGGCTGCTGCTTGGCGCGGGGTTGGCTCAAAGGTGTGCGGGTCTTGCCCTTTGCCCACCAGGGTGTGCACCTCCACCGCCTCACCGCCGATCCTTTCGGCAAGATATGCCTGGGGCGGCACGGTGACAAAGATTTGTGTTTTCCCTGCTGTCGCGGCAAGGCCGGTGCTTGTCCAGCAGGTGCTGGCCAAAAAAAGAACAGCGGCGGTCATGATTCTGGAAAGGTTCAATGCTGGCATGGGGTTTCCTCGGTCCCGCAGACCAGATGTACTGCCTTGCAATCACCGCATTTCTGTAAGGAATGGGTGTTGAGAAATTTGGCCCAGTGGGTGCGTTGTTCCGAGGTCAGAATGCCTGTGCCCTGGCAGAGCGGGCAGCCATTTTCCAGGGCGTTCAGGATAGCACTTCTGATAAATTCGGATTTGTTGGGCACCTTGAGCAGGGCTTGGGCTAGTGCTTCATCGGCCTTGAAGGTGATGGTTTCCGGTTTTTTGTTGCGCATGTTTCTCCTCTGGATGCATATATAGTTTGCCCTGATCGTAATACAAAGTATTACCGGTGTAAACGAGAATATCGGTCAAGATGCGTCGGTGTTAGCAAGATATTTGAAATAAAAAGGGGGATTGCTTCTTCGTCTCATTATGGTATACATAAGCTATTGCTTTTTTTCTGGTTGTATTGTCGGGTTAACGTACCAAAATGTCGTCAGCTGAAAGGGGCCTCTCATGTTTGGACTTGGAATGCCGGAGCTCTTAGTTATTTTGGTGATCGTTGTCATCGTTTTTGGGGCAGGTAAGTTGCCTGAGATCGGCGCGGGAATTGGGCAGGGCATCAAGAACTTTAAAAAAGCCACCCGTGATGCTGACAAGCAGGAAAAAATCGAAGAAAAAGACAAGTAAGTGGGCTCCGGCTCCGCTTGATTAAGATACTGCACATTTGGTCGTAATTTTATACAAGGAGGATGAACATGTTTGGCTTGGGTACTCCGGAATTGATTGTTATCTTGGGGATCGCTTTTTTGGTCTTTGGCGGGAAGAAGTTGCCGGAAATCGGCTCCGGCCTCGGGCAGGCCATCTCTTCCTTTAAAAAGGGATTGCGCGAGGCGGAAGAAACCGTTCCCGGCGTGAAAGAGTCCTTCAGCATAAGGACTTTTGTCGGGTACCATCCCACGGGGATAAATCCGACCGGTCTCGGGTGTGCGGGATCTGTCACATCGATGACCGTGAGCGAGTTGTTGTCGGCATTGGCGGCAAGAATTGTTTTCTGATCCGGCGTCACACAAAAAAACTCGATGGAGGGGGCATGACTGTGTTGCATCGCATTTTTTCGTGTTCAAAGAGAAGTTTTGTTTGTCAGGGGCTGGGCTCTGCCTTGTTGCTGGGGTGCGTTTTCCTGGCCATCCCTGTTACACCTTCTGACGCCTCGGGTAACCCTGATCTTGTGAAAACCATCCAGGGTCAAAAGGCAGACATCATCAATGGGGTGGCCTGTTCTGCCGACGGTAAAAAAATCGCCTCGGTTGGAGAAGATGGGGCTGTCAAGGTTTGGGATCTTAGTGCTGGGAAGGTTATTCTCACTCTGGGTAAGGATTTGCAACGTGCCGATGCCGTGGCTTTCTCCCCGGATGGTCGTTTGCTTGCCGCCGCAGTGTTCGTTGGAGGCCGTCGTGGGCATGCCGTGCAGATATGGGATCTGGCAAACGGTCAACTTCTGCAGGATATGCGGGAGCACACCCAATGGATCAATGGTCTGGCATTTTCTCCGGACGGCAATCGTATTGCCTCGGTGAGTAACGACAATACCCTCCGAATCTGGAATGTGAAGTATGGAACCCTTGAGACCACCCAGAAGGAAACCAAGAATAATCTTCTGGCCCTTGCCTATTCGCCGGACGGCAAGAAGATTGTCGCCACCGAGAGCTGGGATGGCAAGATTCAGATGTGGGATGCGGTCAATGTCCGTTTGATCCGGTCGATTCAGGGGCATGCCGACTGGGTGCTGTGTGTGGCCTTCTCCCCAGACGGCAAGGAGTTTGTTACCGGTAGCCGGGATGGTTCGGTCTATGTCTGGGACGCCGAGTCCGGTGCCCGCCTGAGGGTTTTACGAGACCCGGAGCTGGACCCGGTGAACAGCGTGGCCTATTCCCCTGATGGTAAGTATGTCACGGCCGCCACCCAGAGCAAGTATATTTTGTCCTGGCAGAAAAGCGGGGGAAAGCTGTTCAATTTTTATCAAGGACACGATCTTTCCGTGACTTCGTTGGCCTTTCCTGCCTCAGGCAAACAGCTCGTTTCTGCGAGCTTGGATGGCACAATTCGGGTCTGGAATGGCCCTGGTCAAGGTGGGCCGGATTCTCTTTATGCTCAGGCCATGAAATATGAGTCAGGGACAGACCCCATGGAGCAAGATCTGGGGCAGGCAGCGAAGCTGTATCAGCAGGCGGCGGAAAGCGGTCAGGTTGAGGCGATGTTTCGGCTCGGCGGCATGTACAGTCAGGGCAAGGGAGTAGCCCGGAATCCCGAGGAGGCCAGAAAATGGTGGACTCTTGCTGCGGAAAAGGGTTCTTCCCCGGCCAAGGCGCAGTTGCAGACGGGCCAGAAGGTTGCCCTGGCTGTTTCCCTCCCGCCTCAAGCAAAGGTCGAAGAGCCGCGTCTCCAGGCAGAGCCCAAGGCCTTGGAGCCGGAGGATAAAAAGGTCAAGGCGGCAGTGAAGGAGCAGCCAAAGCCGGAGCAGGTCGCCAAGGCTGTTCCTGCTCCAGCCCCGGTTGCCAGGGATAAAAACGCCCTGTACGAGGAAGGCATGCGGTTTTTTAAGGGTGAAGGGGTAGCCAGGGATTATGCCCAGGCCCACAAACTTTTTGTCGAGGCTGCGGAGATGGGCCAGGCCAAGGCGCAGTACCGGCTCGGCTTCATGTTCAGCCTTGGCAAGGGTGTGAAAAAGAGCGATCAGGAAGCGGTCAGTTGGTGGCAGAAGGCTGCCAAGCAGAACGACCCGGATGCCCAGTACTATCTTGGCTACATGTACGAGATTGGGGGCGGGGTCAAACAGGATGTGGCCGAGGCCAAGAAGTGGTATCAGAAAGCGGCGGCTAATGGCAATGTCAATGCTGCACAAAGCTTGAAGCTGCTGCCCTGATCCGTTTTCGTGCGGGGCTAATAAAAAAAGGCGGGGTTTCCCCCGCCTTTTTTTATGTCTGAAGCCGGAAGCAAGCGCTTCCGGCCTATATCTTATTCCGCCGGGGCAAGCTGGGGGAACCGCATGCTGATTGCGAGATTCCAGGCCTTGAGCTGGTCTTTGGCTTTTTCAAAAATCTCGGTCACATCGCCTTCGATGGTTACCGTGGTGATGGTGTCGCCCTGTCTGATGCTGTCGATCACCTCCTGGTCTTTTTCCCCCGCAACTTCCCCGAAAACCGTGTGCTTGCCGTCCAGCCAGGGGCAGGGAACATGGGTGATGAAGAACTGGCTGCCGTTGGTGCCAGGTCCGGCATTGGCCATGGAAAGGATGCCCGGCTTGCTGTGCCCGAGGCTTGCGTCGAATTCGTCGGCAAAGTCATAGCCTGGGCCGCTGGTGCCGGTGCCCTTGGGGCAGCCGCCCTGCACCATGAAATCCGGGATGACCCGGTGGAATTTGAGACCGTTGTAAAAGCCGCGCCGGGCGAGGTTGGCAAAGTTCGCCACGGTTAAGGGGGTTTTCTCGGCGAAAAGCCGGAGGGTGATGGTGCCTTTGCTCGTTGTCATTGTGGCGGTCAAGTCGCTCATGATGCTCCTCGTAACTGATTGAATTCATAAAAAATACATAGGCCCAGAGTGTTGGGGCCGGGGTTTTTCTCTGTTTTACTGCTGCAAGGCCTTCACAATGGCATCGCCCATGGCAACGGTGCCCACGGCGCGGCTCTTGTCCACGGCAATGTCCGGGGTATGCACGCCCTGGTCCAGCACTGCGGCAACGGCTTTTTCAATGGCGTCCGCTGCGGCCCCTTGATCCAGGCTGAAACGCAGCATCATCGCCGCAGAGAGGATCTGGGCGATGGGGTTGGCGATGCCTTTACCGGCAATGTCCGGGGCGGAGCCGCCTGCCGGCTCGTAAAGGCCAAAGCCCTTTTCATTCAGGCTGGCCGAGGCCAACAGCCCCATGGAACCGGTAATCATGGCGCATTCGTCGGAGATGATATCGCCGAACATGTTGCCGCAGAGCATAACGTCGAACTGATGCGGATTGCGGACCAGCTGCATGGTGGCATTGTCCACGTAGATGTGGTTCAGGCTGACATCCGGGTATTCCTTGGCGATCTCGATGACCACTTCCCGCCAGAGTACCATGGTGGTGAGCACATTGGCCTTGTCCACCGAGGTGACGATCTTGCGGCGCAACCGGGCGGCGTCAAAGGCGCGGCGGGCGATGCGCTCGATCTCCCAGCGGTGGTAGACCATGGTGTCGTAGGCTTTTTCCTCTGGACCGGAACCTTCCCGCCCCTTGGGCTGGCCGAAGTAGATATCGCCGGTGAGTTCACGCACGCAGAGGATGTCAAAACCATCCCCCACGATATCGGCTCGCAAGGGGCTGGCTGCGGCCAGAGATTTGAAAATCTTGGCTGGCCGGAAGTTGCAGAACAGCTCGAAATGTTTGCGCAGTGGCAGCAGGGCGGCGCGTTCCGGCTGCTGGGCCGGGGGCAGCGATTCCCACTTGGGGCCGCCCACCGAACCAAAAAGGATGGCGTCGCTGGCCTCGCACACGGCAAGGGTCGATGCGGGCAGGGCCTCGCCGTGGTTATCGATGGCGCAGCCGCCCACATCCGCATGCTGGTAAGCAAGGCTGAAACCGAATTTCTGCTGCACCGCGTCCAGAACCTTGATCGCTTCCTGCATGACTTCCGGGCCGATGCCGTCACCGGCCAATACTGCTATTTTTTTCATCTGGCGTATCCTTGGTATTTTTAGTTGTAAAGGCAACCCCCTCGCAAGGGAAAGTATGGGGCAACACCATACCTGATCAGGACAAAGATGCGCAAGATCAATGTGGTTGTTCGCTGTAAACCGTTTGTGGCGCGGTCAGCCCAAAGGGTAGGCGATATGGATCCGGTTGGCTATCAGCTGGGTAGGGTAGCTTGGCAGATTGCTTTTTGGCGGCCCAGACAGCAATTGACCCGTGAGGTCAAAGGCTCCGCCGTGGCCGCTTGAGCAGGCCAGCACCCCCTGTTCCGGCAACAGAATCTCGTAGCCTGCATGGGTGCATTGCGAGGAAAAGGCTGCGACTGTTGTTTCCGAGACCCTGGTGACGATGAGTGGTTTTTCCTGCCGGGTAATCTCGATTTTTAAGCCGTTGCCAACGGTGTTGAGCGAATGGTAGCGGCTCTCGTTTAAGTCAAGAACAAGCCTGCCCTTTTCAATCACCAGCTCGGTGAGGCGACTTTCCCCTTCTTTTTTACAGGCGCAGGCCAAGGCGCCGAAGGAGGAGATCATAACCAGCAGTCTTCCTGAGTCGGAGAGGAATTTTCGACGGTCCAGTAAATAGTCAGGCGGCATACTTTGCATTTTTCCGTGATCTCCCAAGGGGTACGGAGTGTTTTGCTCTTGACATTGGCGGGCTGATTGTATGCAATGAAAATGTCAAAGTATGCATGCGCTCCACCCGGATTTCGTCGGAATTTTTTAGGAAGTATTCCTAGGATAATTTCTGAAGCACAGGGAGCGACACCGTTTTCAATGCAGATTATACCATGGCCCAAATGCAGAAAAATAGAGAAAGTATAATCCGGCCGCTGGTCTTTCCCCTGGCTCTTGCCTTTTTTCTCAGTCTTGCCGCCTCGTTGTACGGGATGCGGTGGGTTCAGCAGCAAAACACCAATCGGCAGCTGTATGATAATGCCCTCAGTGGGCAGCAGTTGTTCCGCTCTTTGTTGGCGACGCAAGTAAAACAGTTGCAAAAGCGGATTGAAATCCTCCAGGCAGACTCGGCCTTGCAGGAAGCCTTCCAGTCCAGGGATCATTCACGGCTGCAAAAGGTTCTTTCACAACCCAGTCCCAAGTTGGTGGCCGCCTCTGGCATGGGACAGTTGTTTTTCGTGGATGCGGAAAGAAGGCTTGTTTTCTCTGCGGACAATCACGTGATTACGGGGGAGGTGCTGGAACACCATACGCTTGAGCAGGCTTCCCGAACTCATGAGATGGCCTATGGTCTGGAACTTGAACGGGATGGCCGGTTTTTTCTGCGGGTGGCTGTACCTTGGAGTATTTCCGGAGGCGGCGCGGGTTATGTGGAGATGGCTCAGGATATAGGCCTGTTGGCTCCCAAGCTGAAAGAGGTTCTTGGCTACGAGATATTCATCACGGCGCAAAAAGCCGGAATTGACCAGAAACAGTGGGATGTGGAAGCGGCGGCAGGCCACAGGGCCGGAAGCTGGCAGGAGTTGGATCAGTGTGTGGTTCTGGCGCGGACCATGCCCGTTTTGCCGGGGAAGTTATGCACGGCTCTCATGGTTGGGTCTCCCCAGGGATTTGTCAGAACCCTTGATTTCATGGTTGGGGAAAGGCATTTCCGAGGTGGTTTTATCGATCTTCTCAATCCGTCCCAGCAGAATATCGGTGCCCTGGTGATGTTGAAGGATGTTACCAGCGAGGTGGTTTCCCTGTGGGCTATGGCCTTCTACCTTGGGGGAGTTGGTCTTGGCATCGCGGTCTTGTTTTTTCTGTTTTTTTACTTTTACATTGCCCGGCTTGACCGCAGGCTGGCCACGAATCATGAAAATCTCCGGTCATCGATAACTAGCAAGAATTGATCCCTGGCATATATTTTGCTGAATCAACATTGAAATAGTTGTTCCTGCTCAGGGCAAACCAGGGGAAACCCTGGGACGCAAAACCACTGGCCTAAGTCCCTAAGAGTCGGGATATGGTAGCAGGGTTGCCAGGTGAATCCAGTACCTCCTGAGAGGCTGTTTTTCGCATGGCAGAAATTCCAAAGGAGGTTCCTTAATGCAGATTCTCCCCTCCCTGATTCCAGCGATCAGCGATCAGCCAGGCCGAGTGAGTAATCCACAGCCCA
>JAPLJG010000078.1:8605-14998 GCA_026388735.1 Deltaproteobacteria bacterium | reverse complement strand
CCAGGCGGCTTTGAGTTATGTGCGGACCCGGGCCTTGCAGCTTGGCCTGTTGCCAGATTTTTACCAAAAACTTGACATCCATATCCATGTGCCGGAAGGGGCCATTCCCAAGGATGGGCCGTCTGCCGGGATTACCATGGCAACCTCGATGGTTTCCGCCTTGCTTAAGCTGCCAGTCCGCCGGGATATCGCCATGACCGGCGAAATTACCCTGCGGGGCAGAATTTTGCCCATTGGTGGCCTCACCGAAAAACTCCTTGCTGCGCGACGGGGGAATATCAAGCATGTTCTGATTCCTCGGGAGAATGAAGCGGACCTTAACGAAATACCGGCAAAAATTCTCAAGGGGCTCACCGTGGAATTGGTTGAGCATGTGGACGAAGTGCTGGCCAAGGCCTTGGTGCTCCAGGAAGGAGATATCCTTTTCAAGGAGATTCCTTTTGGCGGTTTTGGTGTGGAAGGAGTGCTTCCCTCAAGTAATGTGGCACATTAACAGAGGTTTTTTTGTCCTCATGCGGAAGAAGGATTTGGCGCCGCCTGCGGGTTTTTTATTTTTGGAATGTGGTAAGTTTTTTGCTTGACGGATGAGGGGTTGCAAGGGTATATCTTGCCACACTTCATGTGGGGCGAATAGCTCAGCTGGGAGAGCATCGGCCTTACAAGCCGAGGGTCACAGGTTCGATCCCTGTTTCGCCCACCACAAGAGGAGTGGTAGTTCAGTTGGTTAGAATACCGGCCTGTCACGCCGGGGGTCGCGGGTTCGAGCCCCGTCCACTCCGCCATACAAAAGAATCAAGGGATTAGCCATCACAGCTAATCCCTTTTTTTTTAATCTGTTGTGCCAGATTTTCGGTTTTCCATGGAGCAAATGCTTGACACCGTCTGTGTCCCATGAGTAACATCTCTCAATTCTTGTTGAGATGTTGCAAGTCGAATAACCGGCTGATGCATGAAGTTTGCCATAATGGTTTGCAGGGAAACGTGTTGTTGCACAACCCCCTACCCGAGGAGTCTATGATCCGTTACCTGGAAAAAATTGGAAGCAATACCATATGGCTCCTGGAAGATCTGGGCCGAATGGGGTCGTTTTTGGTTTTTGGTCTTGGCGGCGTCTTTAAGAGGCCGTTTCGATTTTCCGCCATGATTCGCCAGGTTCGCCTGATCGGTGCCAATTCTTTCTGGGTTATATTTTTTGTCGCAGGGTTCACCGGGATGGTCCTTGGGTTGCAGGGATATTATACCTTGCGTAAATTCGGGTCGGAAGGCGCCTTGGGATCGGCGGTTTCCCTGTCCTTGCTCCGTGAGCTTGGCCCGGTTTTGACGGCCCTGATGGTTACAGGGCGCGCTGGTTCAGCCATGTGTGCCGAAATCGGGATCATGCGCAATAGCGAACAGCTTGATGCCCTCGAATGTATGGCCATCGACCCTTTCCGTTATCTCATCACGCCAAAGTTTCTTGCCACGCTCATCTCGGTTCCGATTCTCACCGTTTTTTTTAATTGTGTCGGTATCTTCGGCGGGTATTTGGCCGGGTGCGGCTTGTTGGGGGTCAATCCCGGGGCCTATTGGTCTGGCATGGAGCAGAGTGTTGTGAATCAAGATATAAACATGGGCATCATAAAATCTTTTGTTTTTGCCCTGGTGATCGTCTGGGTGTGTGCGGGGCGAGGGTATTTTGTTCACGTTATCCGGGGGGCCGGTTTTGGCGCTGAGGCCGTGAGCAAGGTGACCACGCAGGCTGTTGTTCTTTCTTCCGTCGCGATTCTTATCTGGGATTATCTGCTTACGGCGATATTGTTATGAGTCAGGCTGTTATTCAGTTCAAAGATGTCGTGAAATCCTTTGGTCAGCAGACCATTCTTGACAGGGTTAACCTGACGATCAATTCCGGCAACACCACGGTTATAGCCGGACCGAGTGGCCAGGGAAAAAGTGTGACCATGAAGCTCATCCTCGGGCTTTTGCGACCGGACTCCGGGCAGATTCTGGTGGATGGGCAGGACATCTCCAGGATGCGTGGCAAGGCGCTGAACGAGATTCGGACAAAATTCGGCGTCCTTTTTCAGGGGTCGGCGCTTCTGGATTCCTTGACTGTTTTTGCCAATGTGGCTCTGCCCCTTGAAGAGCGGACACGATTAGGGCGCGAGGAGATTCGGACGCGGGTGCTTGCCACTCTGGCGCAACTTGGTCTCACGGGGCATGAGGATAAATATCCGGCCCAGTTGAGCGGTGGCATGAGAAAAAGGGTGGGGCTTGCCAGGGCGTTGATGTTGCAACCGGAAATAATGCTTTTTGATGAGCCGACCACGGGCCTTGATCCCGAGAAATCCCTCGAAATTTATCAGCTTTTTCTGGAGACCCAGAAGAAATTCGGATATACCTCAATTATAGTCAGTCACGATATCCCTAAAATTTTCAATTTGGCTGATCAGGTTATTTTGGTTAATAAGGGCAAGTTCAACACATTTGCCAGCCCTGAGGATATTCAACAGAGTGAACTTCCCGAGATTCAGGCCTTTGTGCAGAGCACTATGGGGAAGGTTTATTTAAGCAGGGAGATGGAATAAAGGGTATGAAAAAAATAAATTTTGATGCGATTGTTGGGCTCTTTGTTCTGACAGGTTTTCTGGCTTTTGCTTATATGTCTTTGCAATTGGGCGAGTTTTCGGTGTTCTCAATGGAGAAGACATACTCAGTCCGGGCGAATTTTGGCAATGTTTCAGGCCTTAAGCGCGGAGCTCTGGTTGAAATGGCGGGGGTTAATGTCGGCAAGGTAAGCAATATTTCCTTGGGCGAAAATGATCAGGCTCAAGTACAGCTTCAGATCAATAACGGGGTAAAGATTACCGATGATGCAATCGCCTCCATTAAAACCCAGGGGATTATCGGGGATAAATATATCAAAATTTCCCAAGGCGGCTCGGGAGAATTGTTGGTTGATGGTGGGTTTATTACGGAAACAGAATCTGCTGTTGATCTTGAAGAGCTGGTGAGTAAATATATTTTCGGCAAGGTCTGAGGGCCAGCTTGGTTTCGGATTGTGAATGGGTTGTTTTTAATTTCTTTTAAAAAACCGGCGTATCTGGCATACATAACTAGGTACGCTGTTTTTTTAGTATCACCAGCTTGTGTCCTGCTCAGTTTGGTTTGGCGATAAATAATTCTTATGCTTTCATCAACAAGGGTTACAGAGGGCGACCATGAAAAATCGTGACAACCTTTTTCCACAACTATGCAGAATATGTTTCTGTTGCCTGGCAATCTGGTTGGGATCGATGTCCGTGGTCTTGGGGCAGGGCGTTGCGGTTGATGATGATCCGGGCTTCGGGGAAGAGCGGGACATTGGCATGGTCTCGGACCCGTTGGAGCCGGTTAATCGAGCCTTCTATCATTTTAACGACAAGCTTTATTTTTGGGCGGTCAAGCCAGTATCCCAGGGATATGCTTATCTCATAGCCGAAGACGTGCGCATGTGTGTGCGGAGCTTTTTGAAAAATCTTCTGGCGCCGGTTCGGATTGTGAACAATCTTCTCCAGGGAAAAGTTGAGAACAGTGGGGTTGAAACCGCCCGTTTTGTTATCAACTCCACTCTTGGTATTGCCGGTCTGGCTGATCCAGCCCAACACGAGTTTGGCCTGTCTCCCAAGGATGAGGATCTGGGGCAAACCTTGGGGGTGTATGGGGCTGGAGAAGGCATCTATATCTGTTGGCCTTTCTTCGGGTCGTCGAATGTGCGTGATACCATTGGGATGGCCGGAGATTTTTTCTTGAGCCCGGTGTCCTATCTTGCCATGTCTGATGCTGGCATAGGGGTGGCCGTAGAGGCTGGCAGGGAAGTGAATAACACCTCTCTTACTCTGGGTGATTACGAAGATTTCAAGGAGTCCGCCATTGATCCGTATGTGTCCTTGCGCGATGCATATCGTCAGTATCGGCAAAAAAAGATACGTGATGTTGCCGTGGGCAGTGACTCCGTGTACATTTCATCATCTGGCAAAAGTGAAAAAATATATGCTCAGAATATGACTGGGCTGGTTTCGGCAGGATTGGAGTCCGCGCCAATTTTTGTTGACGATTTTTTTGTCCAGGTTGGAACCTCGGCGGATGCAGAATAGGTTCTTGCTATGCATCAAACCTTGCTGGCCATGAATACAGAGGCGGTTGTCAAGGTGTATGACCGGGGGAGGCTATAACTTTTATACTCTGCAGGTGTGTGGCCTGCCGGAAAAAAGTTTGAGCTCGCCAAGGAGGAGCCAAAGGCTTTGTGCCGCTGGATTTAGCGAAGCCAGGGTGGTTCAATAATGTTAGCACCCCATGGAATGATAGTAGAGGCAAAAAAAATGAAAAATAGTAACAGTCGGTATCTGAAGTTTTTTGCGGTAATTACTTTGGTAATTTCTGTCTTTTTTGTGTGTCAGGGTGTTTCCAGTGCCACGGCAACGGACCCTGTTGTTTTTATAAAGGATGCCGTTGATGAAATAATTTCGATTTTACAGGATGAAAAACTCGCTGTGCCGACCCGCAAGGCGGAGCGGAAAAAACGTGTGGTGGTTATTGTCGAAAAGAAATTTGATTTTCGCGAGATGTCAATGCGTGCACTGGCCAAGCACTGGCAGGAAAGAACTCCTGAAGAGCAGGACAGATTTGTTTTCTTGTTTAAGGCGCTATTGGAAAACACATATATAGCCAAGATAGAAACGTACTCCGGGGAAAAAGTTGTCTTTAAGAAAGCCGCTTTGCAGGGAGATAAGGCTATCGTTTATAGTGATCTTATTCGTAAAAATGTTGAAACCCCGGTTAATTATAAGCTCAAAAGCAATGATGACCGCTGGATGGTGTATGACGTTGAGGTCGAGGGAGTGAGTTTGGTGAATAATTATCGGACTCAGTTTGCCAGTATTTTGGGTAAGGAGAATTTTGCCGGCCTTATTGCCAAGCTTGAAGAGAAGGTCAGTAAGGGGGCTGTTGAATAAACGCCAATGGGTACTTTAGAAGGATTGTTTTTCGGGAGATACAGGCCCGATGAGCTGAATGATATATTTTCTTTTTTATCCGCAGAGGAGATGGGCGAGTTGTTTGCTTATCTTGAGTATCGAGAGTGGCAGCCTGCGGAAATTGTGATGAAAAGCGGGGATCCTGGCGATTTTATGGGGTTTCTGGTTAAGGGGAAACTTGCCGTCAAGATGGAAGGGATCTTTCCCGATAAACCTATCCTGGTTGCCGTGTTTGAGCGGGGAAGCCTGGTTGGTGAAATCTCCGTTGTTGAAGGTGTGCCTCGGCATGCCACTGTTGTCGCTACGGAAAAGTGCCAACTTTTGATCCTTTCTCAAGAAAATATGGAACTCATGCTGAGGCAGGCGCCTGTTCTCGGCTTGAAATTTTTCCGACGGATTATCCATGTGCTTGGTCATCGCCTGTGCAAGGCGAGTGACCGCCTCTCCCGATTGCTTTAATTTCTTGTCATCTCCGTTTTTTGTTTAGAACATGATCCCTGTGCTTGCCGGAGATTCGGTTGAGCGTGGGCGTTAATGAGAAAAGAAGGTCTGGTGGTGAATTCGCTTGACAATGCGCCGTGTTTATTTATATTGGTCTGTTCCATTTTCTGTATGTTGAACAGGTGATGTGTGCGGATCAGGTGGGATGAAATACCAGCGGACGGCCTTTTTTTTAGTGTTGACGATGATTCCTGGGTTCCGGGGAATGTGGTTGTCTGTCAAGGGCCGGGAGTGTGCAGGGTTTCGCTGAAAAAAGAGGGCGGGCGGGTTCTGTTTGCTGGCACCATGCGCCTCCCTGTTGTTCTTGACTGCGATCGCTGTCTTGAGTCTTTTGTCTATACGTTGGCTGAAGAGTTTGAGGTTGTTTTTGAATGGCTTGCCAAAGAGGAAGAGGCGGGTCTTGCTTCAGAGTACTTTTGCAAGAGCAGTGAGCTGGATGTTGTGTATCTTGCCGAGCCGGTTGTAGATGTTTTTTCCGTGCTTGCGCAGCAGGTGTATCTTGGTTTGCCAGAGAAAAAACTCTGTAGCGACAAGTGCTTGTGGCTGTGTTCGGAGTGCGGGGTGAACTTGAATTATTGTCCGTGTGATTGTAGCAGCGGTGCAGGCGCCTCCCATTCAATGTGTTGGCAAAGTTGAAGGACCAGTGAAGGGCGATTTCTCAGGGTGATCTCTGCCGAAGACGCCAGTTTCTTCACATGGTCTATAGGTGTCGCAGAGCAGAAACCGTGTTCCTTGTGTTGAACTTGTTGAATTTTTTTGAGAAACCCGTTACAGACAACATGCTGTAATCGAGATCTTTCCAATTGGAGGAAAAGTAATGGCTTTACCGAAAAGAAGACATTCCCATGCTCGTACCAGAATACGTCGTTCCCACGATGCATTGTGTGGCGTAACCGTT
>JAPLJG010000078.1:0-8582 GCA_026388735.1 Deltaproteobacteria bacterium | reverse complement strand
GTCTTTGTCCTGGCTGTGGGGCATACAAGGGCCGTACCGTCGTCAAGCTGACCGCAGAGTAGAGAGTTACGCCATGGCGTTGCATATTGCCTTGGATGCCATGGGCGGGGACCGGGGCCCGGAAGAAATGGTTTCCGGGGCAGTCATGGCTGCGCACGGTTCTGATCTTGAGATCAGCCTGATTGGTGATCAGGCCAGGCTCGGGGCCATTCTCGCAACCCATGGCAGTCCTTCCTCCAGGATTCATCTGGTCCATGCCTCCCAGGTTGTTGGTATGGATGAATCCCCCTTTGACGCCATCCGCAGGAAAAAAGACTCCTCCATCATGAAGGCTTTTGCCCTCCACAAAGAGGGCCGGGTTGATGCTGTTGTCAGTGCTGGCAATTCCGGGGCGAGCCTAGCTGCAGCCCTCAAGCTGCTTGGTCGTCTGGAGCATGTCTCCCGGCCTGGAATTGCGGGTATTTTCCCTACCTTGAAAGGGCCGGTGGTGATGATGGATGTCGGCGCAAACGTTGATTGCCGCGCCGAGCATTTGTTCCAATTCGGAGTCATGGCCACCGCTTTTTCTCAAGTACTCTTTGGTCTGGATCGACCCCGTGTCGGACTGCTCAGTATCGGCGAAGAGGGGGGGAAGGGCAATGTCCTCGTGAAAAAATCCCACGAACTTTTTCAGCAGAGTTCTCTGAATTATATAGGGAATGTCGAGGGGCGGGACACCTTTCAGGGGGATGTTGACGTCATGGTCTGTGATGGCTTTGTCGGCAATGTCTGCCTGAAACTCAGCGAAGGGTTGGCCGAGGCTGTTATGGGTATGCTGGGAGAGGAGATTGCAAAGAGCTTCAAGGCAAAGCTTGGCTATCTGCTTGCCAGGGACGCCTTTGTTTCCTTTAAAAAACGGGTTGATTATGCCGAGTATGGCGGCGCCCCCCTGCTCGGGATACGAGGAAACGCCATTATCTGTCATGGACGTTCAAGTGCCGTGGCAATAAAAAATGCCATCCGGGTTGCTTCTGAAATGGCTCGTAATAAGGTCAATGACCGAATCCTTGAGCTTTTTTCCCTTGATCATCTCTTGGTGCAACAGGCTGAACCCCTGTCGGCAGAAGCGGCTGTTGTCGGGGTAAATCCATGAGTCGTGCGGTTATCATCGGGACAGGTTCCTGTCTGCCGGAAAGGATCCTCACCAACGAGGATCTGGAAAAGATGGTCGATACCTCCGATGAGTGGATTACCACCAGAACAGGCATTAAGACTCGGCACATTGCCCAGGCAGGGGAGGAGACGTCCAAATTGGCCAGCGTGGCGGCCCGTCGCGCCCTGGACATGGCTGGGGTGACTCCCTCCGAGGTTGACATGATCGTCCTCGGGACAATTTCTTGTGAAAAGGCCATGCCTTCTTGCGCCTGTCTTGTGCAGAAGGAGTTGGAGGCTGTCAACGCCTTTGCCTTTGACATCAACGCCGCCTGTTCTGGTTTTCTCTATGGCCTTGATCTTGCCGACAAATATATCCATCATAACCCGGACATGAAAATTCTGGTGATCGGCGCGGAAAATCTTTCCGCCCGGACCAACTGGCAGGACCGCAATACCTGTGTGCTTTTCGGGGATGGAGCCGGTGCCTGCCTGGTGACTGGCAACGATCAGGGGCGGGGAATTTTGGCGAGTCAGCTCTATGCGGATGGCCGGTTGTGGGAGTTGCTCCATATGGACAGCGCTCCCAGTCTGAACCCTGATCTCTGCTACCAGCAAAGTGATGGGCCCTTCATCAAGATGGCGGGTAAGGATGTTTTCCGCTACGCGGTCCGGGCCATGGCGGAGGCCATCACCGCCGTCCTTGAAAAAGAGAGTCTTACCATCGCTGACATCTCCCTCGTTGTGCCCCATCAGGCGAATATTCGGATACTGAAAAGCCTAGCTGCTTACCTCAGTGTGCCGCTCGAAAAAATCTATATTAATGTGCACAAATATGGTAATACATCGGCGGCGACCGTGCCGATTGCCATGGACGAGGCGAACCGGGAAGGCCGATTGCAGCAGGGAGATTTGCTTCTCATCTGCACTTTTGGCGGCGGTTTTACCTGGGGCGCAGCCTTGGTCAGATGGTAGCGCTCAGAGAGCGCCATTCCAACCGCATATATCAAAGTAATTGAGGACAAGGGGGCAGAGTGGATTATTTCTTGAGCGAAGAGCAGCAGATGATCGTTGATGTTGCTCGACAGATCACCGATGAAATGATTGTTCCGCAAAGGGCGGAATTGGATGAAACCGAAGACTATCCTCGGGATATCTTAAACGCTATCGCCAAGGCCGATCTGTATGGCCTCTATATCCATGAAGAATATGGTGGCCTGGGTGGGGGGTGTTTTGACATTGTTCTCGCCCTTGAACAGTTTGCCCGTGGTTGTACCGGGGTGGCCACCGCCTTTGCCGCCAGCGCCTTGGGCGCATACCCGATCCTTATCTCCGGCAGCGAAGAACTGAAACAGAAATATATGCCTCTCATCGCCAGCGGTGAGAAATTGGCGGCCTTTGCCCTTACCGAGGCCAATGCTGGCAGCGATGCCTCCGGCATCCAGACCACAGCCGTTCTCGATGGTGACGAATGGGTCTTGAACGGCACCAAACAGTGGATTACTAATGCCGGCGAGGCCCAGATCTATACGGTTATTGCCATCACCGACAAAAGCAAGGGGCCCCGCGGCGCCACCATGTTTGTGGTTGAGGATACCGACCCTGGTTTTTCCTACGGGGTCAAGGAAAAGAAACTGGGTATCCGTTGCTCTTCCACCCGTGAATTGATCTTCAAGGACTGTCGTATTCCCAAGGACCGGGTGATTGGTCGGATCGGCATGGGTTTTATCACCGTAATGAAGACTCTGGATCAGTCCCGTCCTGGGATCGCTATTCTCGGCGTCGGCCTGGGGCAGGGCGCCTTGGATGAGGCGGTTACCTATGCCAAACAGCGGGTTCAGTTCGGCAAGCCTATCATCTCCTTCCAAGCCGTACAGCATATCCTGGCCGATATGGCCATCCAGGTCGAGGCGGGTCGCGCCTTGGTATATTCTGCGGCCAAGCATATCGACGCCCATAAAAATGACATGTCCAAAGCCTCCTCCATGTGCAAGGTGTTTGCCACCGACATGGCGATGAAGGTTACCGTCGATGCGGTTCAGGTCCTTGCCGGTTATGGGTATATGCGTGATTATCCGGTGGAGAAGATGATGCGCGACGCCAAGATCCTCCAGATCTACGAGGGTACCAATCAGATCCAGCGTAATGTTATCGGGCAGGAACTCAACAAGGAGTACATGAGGTCCGCATGAAGATCATCGTTTGTGTAAAACAGGTTCCGGACGCCAAGGATGTCCGCCTGGACCCCAAGACCAACACCCTGTCCAGGGAAGGGGTGCAAGCCATCATGAACCCGTACGACCGCCATGCCCTTGAGGAGGCGGTTCGTCTGAAAGAGCAGCACGGCGGCACGGTAACCGTGCTCAGTATGGGGCCTCCCCAGGCAGAAGAGATGTTGCGTGAAGCTGTGTCCTGCGGGGCGGATGAGGCGGTGCTCGTTTCTGATCGCGCCTTTGCTGGGGCGGATACCTGGGCGACTACCTATACCCTTGCCATGGCCATTAAAAAGATCGATGATTTCGATCTTATTCTCTGTGGCAAGCAGGCCATTGATGGGGATACCGCCCAGGTAGGCCCCGGATTGGCAGAGCGTCTTGATATCCCCTTTGTCGCCTATGTGCGCAAGATTAATGACTGTACCGCCAGTACCATTCGGGCGGAGCGTTTGATGGACGACGGCTACGATTTGGTGGAGGTGCCGTTGCCCGCGCTGTTCACCGTGGTCAAAGAGATTAATGAGCCCAGGATTCCCTCCCTTAAGGGGAAAATGAAGGCAAAAAAGATCGATATCACCAAGCTGACTGCGGTGGATATCGAGGCAGATCTGGAACAGTTGGGTCTCAAAGGTTCAACCACCCAGGTGGTCAAGGTCTTCTCGCCGGAACTGAGAGGGGAGCGTTCCATGCTTGCTGGCACGGCCAGTGAGCAGGTTGCCCAACTCTATGCAAAATTGTCGCCTCTCTTGTAGACTTTAGACGGACGGAATTCTCTATGTTACAAATTGATATAGAAGCCTGTATTGGTTGTGGTGTCTGCGAAAGTACCTGCACCTTCGGGGCTATCAAGGTTGAAGGCGGTATTGCCGTGGTCGGCGAGACCTGTACCCTGTGCGGCAGTTGCGTGGATGTCTGTGAGGTCGGCGCTCTTTCCATTAAGAGAGAGGAAAAGACAGTCCAGAGCAACCTGGCCGACTGGTCCGGCGTCTGGGTCTATGCGGAATGTCGGCATGGCAAGCTCGCCCCTGTTGCCCTGGAATTGCTCGGGGCCGGGCGTAAGCTGGCCGAAAAAAGAGGGGTTCCCCTTTCCGCTGTGCTCTTGGGCTCAAAAATTGAGGGTATGGCCGAAGAACTCATCGCCTACGGTGCCGACAAGGTGTTCGTGGTTGATGATCCGGCTCTAGCCTCTTTTACCGATGACGCCTATGGCAACGCCTTGAGTGCGCTGGCCAAAAAACATAAGCCCGAGATTATTCTTGCGGGCGCCACGGCCATTGGCAGATCCTTTATCCCCCGGGTTGCCACCACCCTGGCCACCGGCCTCACCGCCGATTGTACGGATTTGGCGATCCGCGATGAGGATGGTGCGTTGCTTCAAACCCGTCCGGCCTTTGGCGGCAATATCATGGCCACCATTATCTGCCCGCATACTCGCCCGCAGATCTCCACGGTAAGACCGTTGGTGATGAAGCCTCTTGCCAGAGACGCAGCGCGCAAGGGGGAAATCATTACAATGAATCTGGACCCAGCTCTACTCAAGCCCCGCGTGAAGGTGCTTGAGTCGGTGGTTGAAGATCTTGACCGGGTGAACCTCTCCGAGGCAGATATTGTCGTGGCCGGCGGTCGGGGCTTGGAAAACGAGAAGGGCTTTGCCATGATCCGCGAATTGGCCGATGTACTGGGCGGGGCGGTTGCTGCCTCTCGGGCCGCGGTGGACAGCGGCTGGATTCCCTATCCCCATCAGGTTGGGCAGACCGGTAAAACCGTGGCTCCAAAAATCTATATTGCCTGTGGAATCTCCGGCGCGATCCAGCATCTGGTTGGCATGCAGTCTGCCGATACCATTATCGCTATTAACCGTGACGCCGATGCCCCGATCTTTGATGTGGCCACCTACGGCATTGTCGGTGATGTCTTCGAGATCGTGCCCATGCTTATTGCGAAATTCAAAGATAGGAAATGCGCATGAGTCTGAGCGGAAAAATCGCCGTAGTCACCGGGGGCAGCAGGGGTATTGGTAGGGCTATCTGTCAGCGCTTGGCAGCACTTGGCGCCACGGTCATCGTCAACTATGTGAGCAACCCGACTGCTGCGGAAGAGACGGTAAAGAGTATCCAGAATGCTGGCGGCAAGGCTGAATCGATCCAGTTCAACGTTGCCACCCCGGAGGAGATCGAAACGGCGTTCAAGAAGATCCTCGATGCGCATGGCCGGGTGGATATCCTGGTGAACAACGCCGGAATCACCCGTGACGGTCTGCTCCTGAAGATGAAGGCCGAGCAGTGGGACGAGGTTCTTAATACCAACCTCAAGGGCGTGTTTCTCTGCACCAAGGCGGTGAGCCGGGGTATGATGAAACAGCGGTGGGGCAGGATCATCAACATTACCTCAGTGATTGGCTTTGCCGGCAACGCCGGGCAGGCCAACTACGCCGCCGCCAAGGCAGGTATTGTCGGTTTCACCAAGTCCGTGGCCAAAGAGCTTGCTTCTCGAGGGATCACGGTGAACGGTGTGGCTCCTGGTTACATTGTCACTGACATGACCAAGGATCTCTCCGAAGAGATCACTAATACCATCAAAAACGAGATACCCATGGGAGTGTTGGGCGAGGCCGAGGATATTGCCGGTGCTGTTGCCTATTTGGCGTCTGATGATGCGCGCTATGTGACAGGGCAGTTTATCCATGTCAATGGTGGCATGTTCATGTGATATATATTGTAAGAGCAAACTCTTGGTAAGATGTTACCGTAAACAAGCAAGGAGAAAAGATCATGTCTGTACAGGAAAAACTCATTGATATCATTGCCGAGCAGCTGAGTGTTGATAAAGATAAGGTTGTACCGGGAGCCTCTTTTATCGATGATCTGGGTGCGGACTCCCTTGATCTGGTTGAGCTGATTATGGCTATGGAAGAAGCGTTTGATATTGAGATCGCTGATGACGTCGCGGAAAAGATCACCACCGTGCAGAACGCCATTGACCATGTCAACAAGGTTGCCGGTTGAGCCGAACAGTTTTTGGTCGGCAGCAAGTATTTAGCGGGAACAACTGAGGGCTGACCTTGGTGGGTGATTGCGCCTGCCAGGGCTGTTCTTTCTCTGCAAACAGATGGTGAGGATCAGCGTGGGCAGACGAGTCGTGGTCACAGGAGTTGGATTGGTTACTCCCCTGGGAACAGGCGTGGAGAAAACTTGGAGTGCGCTGTGCGCAGGTAAGAGCGGCATAGGTCCGATTACCCGGTTCGACGCCAGTGAGGTCGGGGTTAACATTGCTGCCGAGGTAAAGGATTTTCAGGTTGAAGACCATATTGATAAAAAGGTCGCCAAACACCTCGACCTTTTTGTCCAGTATGCTGTTGCCGCAGCCGGGGAAGCATTGAAAGATGCTGCTTTGCAGATTACCGATGAAAACGCTCCCCGGGTAGCCAGTATCATGGGCTGCGGGCTTGGTGGCCTGCCCACCATAGAAAAATATCATCAGGTGGCCACGGAAAAGGGGACCAAGCGCATAACCCCCTTTTTTATTCCCATGGTTATTCCCAATATGGGCGCCGGGCAAATATCCATTATTTACGGCACCAAGGGTCCGAATCTGTCGCTCACCACCGCCTGTGCCGCAGGCACCCATGCGGTGGGTGAGGCGTTTCGCTCCATCGTCAACGATGAATGCGATGTGGCTGTTACCGGCGGCAGCGAATCGGTGATCTGTCCTCTGGCGGTTGGCGGCTTCCACGCGATGAAGGCGCTGTCTACCCGTAATGAGCAGCCGGAAAAAGCCTCCCGCCCCTTTGATCGGGACCGGGACGGTTTTATTATTTCTGAAGGAGCAGGCGTGCTCATTCTCGAAGAGCTGGAGCATGCCCTGGCCCGTGGCGCCAAGATTTATGCCGAGGTTGCCGGGTACGGCCTGAGCAGCGATGGTTACCATATGGCCGCCCCTCCTGAAGATGGCAACGGCGCCTCCCGCTGCATGCAGATGGCCTTGAAGGACGCGGGCATGCGCCCGGAAGACGTTGACTATATCAATGCCCATGGCACCTCGACCCCGTTGAACGATGTGGTGGAAACCCGGGCGATTAAAACGGCTTTCGGCGACCAGGCCTATAAACTGGCCATCAGTTCGACCAAATCCATGACCGGCCATATGTTGGGCGGCGCAGGGGGCATCGAAGCGGTTTTTACCGCCCTGTCCATCAAACACCAGATTGCCCCGCCGACCATGAATCTGGAAAATCCCAGTCCTGAGTGTGACCTGGATTATGTTCCCAATCGAGCGCGCAAGATGAAGATTCGGGCCGCTATGTCCAATTCCTTTGGCTTCGGTGGGACCAATGCGGTTTTGATCATGAAGCAATACGAGGGCAAATCGTGAAGATTGCCATCGGCTGCGATCATGGCGGTATCAGCCTCAAGGCCGAGATTGTCCCGCTGCTTCAGAAGCTGGGGCATACGGTGGATGACAAGGGCTGCTATTCCACCGAGTCTGTTGATTACCCGGATTTTGCCAAGGCTGTCTGCCTTCAGGTGCAGAACGGCAGTTGTGAGCGTGGGATTCTGATCTGCGGCACTGGGGTGGGGATGTCCATGGCGGCCAACCGTTTTGAGGGGATTCGGGCGGCCCTGTGCAACGAGTTGTTTACCGCGCAGATGAGCCGGGAGCACAATGACGCCAACGTGCTCTGTCTTGGTGCCAGGGTTATCGGCTCTGGTTTGGCCGGGGAAATAGTCCGCGTCTGGGTCAGCACGGAATTTGCCGGGGGCAGGCACCAGCGGCGGATTGACATGTTCTAGAAAACGGGCCTGCCCTAGTGCGGGCCCCATGCACGGTTTTCATTGCGCGGCCGGAATTACCTGGAGTAATTTTTCGGCCGTGATTATTTGAGCTGAATATTGCGGGCGCGGTTTTCAACCCATAAATAACCATGAAGGATACTGCTGTGTCGTATTTGAAAGAGAGTGATCCGGATGTGTACAATTCCATCCGCCATGAGTTGGCAAGGCAGAGTAATCAGCTCGAACTGATTGCTTCCGAGAACATTGTCAGCGAGGCGGTGCTTGAGGCCCAGGGCTCCATTTTCACCAACAAGTACGCCGAGGGTTATCCTGGAAAGCGCTACTATGGCGGCTGCGAATACGCCGACCAGATCGAATCCCTGGCCATCGAGCGGGCCCTGAAGATTTTCGGGGCCGAATACGCCAATGTCCAGCCTCATTCCGGCAGCCAGGCCAATATGGC